>JASEJS010000007.1 GCA_030016765.1 Patescibacteria group bacterium | reverse complement strand
CACAACCTACATTAAGAGAATAACCAAAAGTAAAATCCTGGCTTTCTATTTCTAAGATCTTGTGGCCAAATTTTTTGGCAATTTCTAAAGTCCGATCGGTAGACCCAGAATCAACCAAAATAATTTCATAATCCTTATAATCTTGTTCTCTTATTGCTTTCAGAAGATTTCCAACATGCTTTTCTTCATTAAATGTTCGGATAATAATACTTGTCTCAGGCATATTTATTCTATTTTTCACTTTCTTTTATGGATACGAATGATGTCATTCTTTATTTCAAATATCCAATCAGGATAAGTTTTAAAAACAAAATTTCTAATTTCTTCTAAGGTTGAGCAATCGCCTTGGCCGGTAAATAAACGGGCATCGTCTATTAAAATAACGTGGTCAAGATTTTTTATCAAAGAATGAGATAAAATATGCGATAATTCCTCCCTAATCGGTGTTTGGATAAATCTATTTTCCTCTTTTGAATAAT
Organism: Patescibacteria group bacterium; assembly: GCA_030016765.1. Lineage (GTDB taxonomy): Bacteria > Patescibacteriota > Minisyncoccia > Minisyncoccales > JASEJS01 > JASEJS01. The sequence continues at coordinate 22,217 of JASEJS010000007.1, read as the reverse complement.
CGTGAGCATCAAGCCAAAACAAGCATTTATAATTGGTATTGGCAAGAATTTCTGGAATAACTTTGCCGCTATCGCCTTGAACTATAGTGATATGTTTGTAACTAGAGAATTTCTGCTTTGCACGTTCATAAAGATTCTTATCAAGTTCGATTGAGATAATTTTTTTAAAAGAGGATTTTAAGCCTTCTACTGTATTGCCTAAATAAGTTCCTGTTTCAATTAAGGTATCGATACCAAATTTTTTTCCGTAGTGCCTAATGGTCCTTTGTTTCCGTTTCGATTTAATGAAGTGAGATAATTTTTTTAGATGAATATTTTGTACATCTAAATATATTTTATACAAGAAGGTGTGTTTAATAATTTTTTTTATCGCTTCTTTTAATTGAATTTTCATATCAAACTATTTAAGGGTTTGATAACTTTTAATTAACGAGTCATTTTCCATTAGTTTTTCAACCAGACGCAAATCCTCAGGAGTATCGACACTGTGTGTCTCGAAATTTTCCAGAACCATTTTTACTTTGTAGCCATGTTCTAATATCCGATTCATATCTATTGACTCAACTTTTTCTAGTAAAGTCGGTTCCAATTCATTAAACTTTAAAAGAAAATCTCTTCTGAAGGGAATAATACAGACTTGTTTTAGCATTGGAATTTCTTTTGCTCCTTTTTTTCGAGAAGGAATTGGCTCTCTGGAAAAATAAAGGGCAAAATTTTCTTTATTAACTACTACTTTTATACAATTTAGGTCATTGTGTTCTTCAATACTTTTTATGGGCGCCATTAGATTGACAACCTGGACCGAAGGGTCTTCAAAAAAGGGTTTTAAACTCAAATCGATCATTTCCGGACGAACCATTGGTTCATCACCCTGAATCATATTGACAATGTCTATTTTCTCACCAGTTTCAGCTTCGATTTTGAGCATTGCCTCAGCTGTTCTATCAGAAGCCCTCTCATGACTCGCTTTTGTCATCACCCATTTTGCGCCAATGGAATTTGCATAATCCCCGATTACTTGATCGCAAGTTGCTATATAAACTTCTTTTAAGGCTTTTGCCATCTTGCTCCTAAAATAAACTTGGCCTACCATTGGTATGCCCAAAATCTTAGCTAAGGGTTTACCTGGAAATCTGGTCGAGGCCATCCGAGCCGGTATGATGCCAATAATGTTCACCCCGTTAGAAATTTCCATAAATTTTAGTTAAATAGGAAGTACCCCATTAGAAGCTCTAATATACAGAATTTCTAACAGCGTTCATATAAAAAATCTTAACGGTTTTTTTAACGAACGTCAACTATTTATTTTCACCCATTATCTTCTGATACCAAAAAAGAGTCTTTTTAACTTGCTGTTCTAAGCTAAAATTTGTTTTTACTCTCTCAAAACCTGCCTCCCCAAACTGCTTTGCCTTTTTTGGGTTTTTTAATAAATCAATAATTTTTTCTGCCATTACCTCTATATCATGAGGATTAACAATATATCCAGTTACTTCATTCTGAACAATCTCTGGTGTACCACCAAAACAAGTTCCGACCACTGGTTTTTTACAAGCCATTGCTTCAAGATTAAGGGTTGGGAAGGGATCAAAATAAATTGAGGGTAAAACTACCAAATCAGAGCTCCAATAGGCTGATTTTAAATTGTCCTTTTCCAACCAGTTGGTAAAAATAATATTATCCCCCACCCCAAGTTCTCGAGATAACAATTCCATCTTTTTGGTTTCGCTTCCTTTCTTTCCAACCACCAATAAAATAACTTGGGGAATCTCTTCTTTAATTTTTACTAAAGCTTGAATAATTTTTTCTCCGCCTTTTAATTTACTCAACCTTCCGCCAAAGAAAATTATTTTTTTCCCAAAAAGATTATATTTTTCTTTAAATTTTTTAACCTCACTTTCCTCCTCTTTCCATTCGTCGATATCAATCCCATTATAAATAGTCTCGATATTCTTTATTCCATTTACCTCCAAAAGAGTTTTCAAAGAGTTACTGACGGCAAAGATTTTATCCGGATATTTTAGATAATGACGAATTATGATATCGCGCAAGGGATTATATCTTTTTTTTGCTTCTCTAATTTGGTCCAAAATTGTAATTTTAAAATCCTCAGGATGTTTTGGTACCCACTTCCCGTATTGAACTAGCATTACGTCGTGAGCAGTTAAAAAAACTGCTTTCCCATATTTTTTGGCTATTTTTAAGCAATGATACGACAAATCGCGGTGGAGATTATGGGCATGAACTATATCGGGTTTGAATTCTTTCAAAATTTCCTTGACCTTACTCACCGTTTTGGGATTGTATAAACTGAGATAAGCTCGCCATCTTTCATTATAATTTGAAAAAATTTTAAAAATTGCATGCGAATAGCCCTCGCTCGGCTCTTGGCATCGCGAAATGCAAATGGGCCCATGCGAATAATTTACAGAAGTTTTATCTCTAGTAGTTGTAATAACAAAAACAAAATGCCCTCTCTTTTGGAGAGCCCTGACCAAATTAAAAGCCACTATCTCTGCTCCTCCCTTACTCTCTGGCGGAAAATCGTCTGATAAAAATAAAATCTTCATTTTTTTTTCTTCGCAACTATATAAACACCGGCATAAATTATTTGATTCTTAGTAAATCTATTTAAAAAATTAGCTACATTGAATATAAAACGTATTATCTTCCACTGGCCTCTTTTCCTTTTTTTATAAGGGTTAAACCACGAAAATCTAATAAATTCAGAGAAAGCTGTAAATGGTTGCCCGTAACTGGAGCATTCTATTATTTCAAAGCCTTCATTTTTAAATAAAAACTCTAAACCTTCTTCCGTATATCTAAAATAATCATGGGGGTCAGCATGATAAGGAGTTAAAAAAGGAGCTGTTAGAATACAAATACCACCGGGTTTTAATACTCGGTGAATTTCTTTAATCATAATCCACGGCTTTTCCACGTGTTCTAAAACCTGAGTAGAAATAATAGTATCAAAAGTCCCTGCCCTAAAGGGTAAATTTAATGCGTCCCCAACTACATCAATGTTTTTGCCGGGTATCATATCAAAAGTTATATATTCGAAAGCTTTTTGTTTGATAATTTCCCGATACTTCGCTGAACCCGCCCCCAAATCAAGGGTCTTTCCTGAAATATATTTTTGAGCATAAAAAATTATTTCGCGAGTTTCTTGAAATTTTCTCATAAATTTTGTTTTTGTGTTAAAAATAATATCAGCCCGGGAATAGCTAATGTTACATCGTATAGCAAAATTAATAAAGAAAAGGCTACTGCTTGGGTGGGTGCTAATCCAAAAAAGGAGAAGAAAAAGATTAAACTACCTTCCCGAGTACCCAAGCCAAAAACGGTGATTGGAAGAAAAATTGAAATCCAGACCAGACCAATAATTAAAAAAATGTACCAAAAAGGCAAATATAATCCTAAAGATAAAGCAGCAAAATAGTATATTAAAGCTCCAATAAAATAATCTAAGGTTACCAAAACTAACAATTTACTGACCAGAGAAATTTTTAAAGTCTTTAATCCTTGGTAAAACTCTTCAAAAAAGAAGCGCGTTCTGTCTTTTTGAGAATCAGGAATAAGTGCTCTGAGAAAAAATTTGAAAATTTTTTCAACGACTTCTTTTTTTACCAAAAAGAAAATGATAAAAGCTGCGGAAATTCCGGCAAAGATTATCAAATTCATCATCTCTATTTTAAGGAACCAAAACAAAATCACAGTTCCAATTATCCCAATCAACATTATAATTAAGAAAGTAATAAATTTATCTATTACAGCTGTATAAAAAGCTTTACCCAAAGAAACTGGAGTTGATTCAGCTAGATATTTTGCTCGCCAGAAATCTCCAACCCTTCCCGGAGTTATTATTCCCAAAAATACCGATTTAAAAATAAAGGTGCTGATCATTTTAAGAGGAATGTCCACTCCTATAGAGTTTATTAAGATCCTCCATCTAAAAATTCGAATTATTGCTGAAAGGAGTAGAAGGGCAATGCCTAGAGAAAAATAATGAAATTTTACTTCTTTTGATATTTGAAATAAATCCGAGAGATTAATTCTTGAAAGAATGTACAAGAACAAAATTATCCCGAAAAGTTTTGCATATTTTTTAAAAAAATTTATCATTTTATTTCTACCCCGTACTCAATAATTTGATTAAAGAAGATCCCTCTATTTTTCGAACCCGTTTTGTTAGGAAGCTCTCTTTTTTCGGAAATCTTCTAATTATGAGTAACGGGGTTCCTACTCAATTAAATAGATTCGGGCAGTCTCATCTCCTAGGGTTTTACTAAATTTTAAATTCAAACTTAGATTAGGTTGGCTAAGACATTTTTCTTCTAAGCCTTGTGGCCAATCTTCATTAACATATAGATACCTATAATTTAAAACTCCAAGAGCTACTGGGTCGCATTCTGCTATAACTAATTTGTACCATCTCCTTTCTGGAATAGTTGTTTCAATATTTGGAAAATAAGCCCTATTTCTTGGTTCAATTTTATCAAGGAAAGTCGGCGCAAATCTGCCGGTAAAAATTATAAATCGATAATTAGCTCTAATTGCATTCATCTCTTCTTCAAAAGTCAAAAAATGATCTTTAATGGTAGTGTTTTTCTTTATCCAATGTAGAGCTTCAGATTCAATCTCGGTAGGTTTTTTAAGTTCAGCCAAAAAAGGTCTTCCTTTTTCTAAGTTAGGAAAAATTGGATATAGAAGATGAAAAAGTAAACCCTCTGAAATAAAAGACAAAATTAAAATAACAAGTAAAAAAGTTTGCCATCTTTTTTTAAAAAACAAAAGCAGGGAGACCAAAAAGAAACCTACTAATATATTCCAAAAAAGTGCAGTAGCATACCATAGTCGTAAAAAATCCCCCTGCCAACTTCCTACCCGAACAAAAATAGGAATCACGAAAAAAACTAAACTAGCAGTAATTAAAAAAAGGCCAAATGAAAAACTTTTTCTTAAAAAATAAATAGTGGCTGGGATGAGTAAAATTAAAGCCCAACCCCAGTAAATTAAAAAAGTTGGACTGAAAATTTTAATAGGTGCTCCCTCTCCCGGTTCAAAAAAGATTTCGCCCCGGAGCAAATATTCAGGACTGATAGAAAATTGGTGTTCGGCTGGACCTTTATGATCTGAAAATTGTCCTTTAACAAAATGGGTAAATACTCCACCCTGAAAAGAAGCAATGGGAACAGCTATCAATAATAATAGAGCTGAAATTTTTAAAAAACTTTTAGTTTTTTTCCAATTTTTCTTTATTGCCAAAAAAGCTAGGGGGAAACTAATTAAAACTAAAGCTAAACCAACAAAAAAAATCTCGCCGGTTAGAGCTAAAAAAGAAAAAAAGACACTATTCAATAAAGTAATTTTTAGCCAATTTTTCTCATCCTTTACTGCTCGAAAATAGAAATAGATGACAGCCAATAATAAACTAAAACTAATTGCTGCCCAAGAATGGTGTGCGTTCTTGATAAACGATCCCATCACCAAATTCGCCTTCCCAGAAATCATTTCTCCTACAAATTTAAAGGGGGCCTCTATCGGCTTCAAAAGAACAAATTTTTTATACAAAGTGGAAATTCCCTCTATTCCATAAATAAATCTAAAGCCCCCTCCATAGATTGTTAAAAGAGAAGTTAAATAAATCTTAAGGTTTTCCTGAAAAAATTCTCTAAGTAGAGAAAATCCAAGCAAAAATGAAATTCCTAAAAAAAGAGGATATAAAAGGCTCTGGCTATACCAAATTGGGAAATGAGTAATTTTAGTAATTGCAGCTTGAAATAATCCTACTCCGTAATGAGATTGAGAAGAGATTCTAGGAGCAAATAGCTCTTTAACTGGGAAATTTCCTTCAGAAATAGAAGCTGCCAAAGGAAGATGAGTCAAACTCTGCTCGTCTATATCAACATGTCTTAGGGCTATAATCCCTGTCAAAGCCATTACTAAGAAAGCAGTGCCAAATAAAATTTTTCGCCATTTCCTATCAATTTCCCATCTTGGTTTTTCTTTCTTTCTAAAGAAAAATAAAAAAAGGCTGATACCGGCCAAAATGACTAAAATTAAATAGAAATTGAATTGAATTTTAATGAAATATGAAAAGGAATTTAATAAAAAAAGGTAAACCCCTATGCCAGTGATGGTAGCTAGAGGAACGAGAACCTCAATTCTTTTTTCATTTAGGACAAACCTTGATAACTGCCAGCCAAAAATAAATAAAATTCCAAAAAAAAGAATTAATGATAAGAGAATAAATAACATCTTTAAAAGTTTAACCTTTAATTCTACCTAAAATTTTCCATAAAAACCAAAATTTTAAAATATCTTTTGCTGTTCTTAAGATATTTTTGGGATGACCACCCTTAGCTTTGCCAGCTAGACGAGGATAATATCTAATTTTGACTTCTTTGATTTTCAATCCCTTTTTTAGACTTTTGTATAACAATTCCGGCGAAATAAAAGAACTTTTTCCTTCGATGGTAATATTTTGCAAAAATGATCTTCGGTGAAGTTGAACAGTCTGATAGGCTTTGAGAGGGATGCCAAATAATAACCTAATTAAAAAATAATTTCCCAAAGTTAAAATCTTTTGGTAAAGATTATGGGCGCTTAAATCGGAACGATAACCACTAACTACATCATATTTATCTAAATATTGAAGCAATAGAGGTAAATCTTCGGTGTTAAAAAAAGCATCAACGGTGTTATTAAAAACTATTTCTTTGGAAGCTGCGGCGAAGCCTGGAATAATACTTTTTCCGGTACCTAAATTTTTTTCTAAATTTATAATTTTTAGGTTTGAGTATTCCTGAGCTAATTTTGAGGCAATCTCTAAAGTTCTATCAGTGCTTCCATCATTGACCAAAATTATCTCGAAATCATTTGAAACTATAGCTAGATCTCTCATCGATTTTCGAATAAAGCTTCCCAAAAGCTCTTCTTCATTATAGGCTGGGACAACCATTGATAAACTATATTTTCTCATAAGATTTTTTAGAAGAAATTAAACTCTTTAAACCCGCCCAATAATAAGGAATATCTCTTAATCTAAATTTTTTGAATTGCTTTAAAATAAATTTTGGTCTTAAATAGAAGCTTCTCATTGCTTTTCTCTGGGTTTCCATTAATTCTTTGGCTGTTCTTCCATCTGGAACATAGACTGGTTCCCCTCCCCCATAAGAAGGATAAGAGACAAAAGCACTCCAGTCATCAAATACAATTTTATTCTCTTTCATTAAAACATCATATAACTCGCAGCCTGGATAAGGCACAAAGAGATTCAACACCGCAAAATCCAAATCAAGTTCCTTGGCAAAATTTATTGTCCTCCAGGACATTTCTTCAGTTTCCCCGGGCAACCCCAACATAAACATTCCATCAACTTCTAAACCTGCTGATTTAGCCATGGCCACTGCCTTTTTCACATCTTCCAAGGTAAATCCTTTTCTTATTTGATCTATTATTTCTTGGTTCCCCGACTCAATACCAAAGCATACTTTTTTACATCCAGATTCTTTCATTTTTTGGAAGATTTCTAAATCTACTGGTTTCACTCTCATTTCACATATCCAGGAAATTTTTCGATTTAAACCTCTCTTTATTAGTTCTTGACAAAGCTCTAGAGCATGCCATTTTACTAAAGGAAAAGATAAATCCATAAAGACAAACGAGGTAACTCCGTATTTTTCATGAAAATATTCAATTTCATCTACAACACATTTGGGCTTTCTCATTCGATAGCAATTACCAAGGCTCTTGGCAGTTCTAGAAGAACAAAAAGTACATTGCATGGGGCATCCCCGAGAAGCTAGAATCTGCAATTCCTGAATTTTCGAACTTTTTCTTGTTATGGCAGTACGAGGATCACTGCTATACTTCTCCAAGGGAAACAAATCCCAGGCTGGATAAGGTAACTCATCCAAATCTTTGATAAAAGGCCGAGGAGGATTATGTTGAATTTTACCATTTTTTAAAAAAGAAAGGCCCAATATTGAATCGAAATTTTTCCCTTCCTCAATAGCCTGGCATAATTCTAGGATAGTGTATTCTCCTTCTCGATGAATTATAAAATCTGCCTGTCCACTTTTAAGAAGGTCTTCGGCAAATAAACTTGCATGGAGATTCCCCATGACAATCAGAGTTTCTGGTAATTTTTTTCTTAATTGAGTGACAATTTTTTCAACGATGCTCGCAGAGGTAGTTAATAAGCTGATTCCCAAGACATCAGGATCAGCTTTTACTATTTCATCAACTGTCTCTGCAATTGAAAGTTCTCCAACATAGGCATCTAAAATGGAAACTTGATAGCCAGCCTCTCTTAAAACGGCAGCAATATAAGCTAATCCTAAAGAAGGAACAGGGTGAGAGAATTTTTTTATCTCCCCATAAGAACGAGTTAAATCGGTAGGAGGAGTAAGAAGCAAAATTTTAAGTGAATTTTTTTGGTTCATAATTTGCTTATTTCACAACTTCTAAGACGTTTTTTATTATGAAATCGATTTCTTTATTCTTTAATTTAGGGTAAAGAGGCAAAGTAATAGTCCTCTGGCTAATTTCTTCAGCTTTAGGAAAGGCACCTGGCTTGTAACCATATTTTTTTTGATAAAAGGTCATTAAATGAATAGGTGGGAAATAATTAATAGTAGTAGGAATTCTTTTCTTTTGCAATCTTTCTCGGATCTTATCTCTTTTTGAAGGATCAACCCAGATTGTAAAAAGATGCCTAGCATGTTTTACTTTAGCTAAAGTCCTGGGGAAACTAATCTCCGGAATGTTTTTGAAAGCCTTTTCATATTTTTGCCAAATTTCTTCTCTTCTTGCCCAGAGTTTTTCAATTCTTGAAACCTGCCCTATTAATATTGCAGCTTGAATGTTATCCATATTGTATTTCCAGCCAAAAATCTCCATATCAGGATGTGAAAATTTTTTTTCGTAGCAATCATAAGCACTTCTTTCTAAACCGTGTAAGCGCATTTTTTTTAGTTTTTGGAATAGTTCTTTATTATTTAAGGCAATGGCTCCTCCTTCACCAGAAGTAATGGCTTTGGTGGCATAAAAGCTAAAACAAGCTGTGTCGCTGAGTTGCCCGGGTCTAATACCATCTCTTTCACCCTCAATACAATGAGCGGCATCTTCAATAATTTTCAATTTATATCGATCAGCAATCTTTCGAATTCTCTTCATGTCAACCATTTGGCCGTATAAATGAACCGGTAAAATTGCTTTAGTTTTTTTAGTGATGGCTCTTTCAATTAAATTGGTATCGATATCCCCAGTCTCTTTTTCAACATCAACAAAAACAGGAGTGGCTCCAGCCTGGATAATTGCATTGCTAGAGGCTATGAAAGAAAGAGGAGTAGTTATTACTTCATCCCCCTGGCCAATTCCCAGAGCCTCTAAAGATAAATGAAGAGCTCCTGTACAACTGGTTACTCCTACCACATATTTGCAACCTAAATATTCAGAGAATTTTTTTTCAAAATCTTCCGTAACTTTTCCGGTAGTCAAAAAAATGCCCCGGAGAGCCTTGACTGTATTCTGAATGTCTCTATTTGAAATGGCGTGTCGAAAAAATTCTATTTTCATTATTAGCAATTAATGGATAATTGTTTTGCCATCTTTAGTCACAATTGGAACACGTCTCATCCAAAGCCTCTTTTTCCACCATTCGGAGTGGGTCCTATACCACTCAATAGTTTTATTTAAGCCATCCTCAAATTTTATTTTCGGTTGCCAACCAATTAAATCCCGAGCTTTTTCAATTGAAGCAGTATGACGAAAGACTTGACCTGGCCGATCATCAGTATAAGTAATTAATGATTTTGGTTTTTGCATTTTTTCCACCACCATTTCAGCAATTTCTTTAATGGAGAGGTCTCTGCCAGTACCAAGATTTATTACTTGGCCCACCACTTTGGCTAAATCACAATGAATTAATAAATCCATTGCTTCACAAAAATCTTCTACATAAAGCCAATCCCGTCTAGCCGAACCATCACCATGAATAGTTAAGGGTTCGTCCAAGAAACAACTAGTTATAAATCTGGGAATTACTTTTTCAAGATGTTGATGGGGACCGTAATTATTAAAGGGTCTCACTATAATGGCTGGAATCTGATAGGTGACCCAATAAGAATAAACTAGCCTATCTGCCCCGGCTTTAGCTGAGGCATAAGGACTACTGGGTAAAAGCGGATGCTCATCTTCTTTTATCACCGGAGTCTGGGCAGTGCCGTAAACTTCAGAAGTAGAAACATGAATGAATCTTTCAATATTTTTGGAATTTTTTAAAACAGCATTAGCAACAGCCTGGGTCCCCAAAACGTCAGTTTCAAAAAATATTAAATTATCAAAAATAGACCTGGTAACGTGGGTCTCAGCAGCCAAATGGCAAACAACATCAGATTGAGAAACCAAAGAATTAACTAGGCTGGCATTTTTTACATCCCCATACCAAAAAGAAAAGCGGTCACTATTTAGAATCCGTTCGGGAAAATTATCTAACTCTCCGCAATAGGTTAAAATATCCAAAACCATAATTTTATAATTTGGATATTTATCAAAAAGATAACGCACTAGATTGCTGCCCATAAAACCTGCGCCTCCGGTAATTAAAATGGTTTTTGATTCTGACATATGATTTTGAGGCTGTTTGGACCCTCGTTAAAAATAAGATCAATTACTGACAAATGAGAAATAAATTCCCCATGAAGTTGGCGATAAACCGGGTGCTGATAATTTTGGAAAACTATTTGAATTCCAGCTTGCTCAAATGCCTTAATTTCAGGTTCCTTAATGTAGTTTCTTCCTCCTGCTCCTTCATAAAAGATATCTGCTCCAAAATGTTTGCAAATATTAATTAGGCGTTCAATCCGGTCTTTTCTAAAAACCTTCAACTTGGAAGAAATTTCAAGGTTTGTTTTTATCCCCAAAATTTCAGCGAGAACTCTAATGAGAATTATATCTAAATTGGCTAAAAATGTCCATTTTTTACTTAAAATTTCTTCGATCTTTGGAAAGTAGGCTTTAAAATAGGGAGCCCGAGAATAATTGACTTTTAGGCTCTGAAGATGATCTTTTTGCCAATTTTTAGAATTGTCAATTTTCACTTCGTTAATTAGAGGGAAACCACGAACATGAGCCGGAACGGTAAGCCATTGAACTCCGTTTTTGGTCTTAATCCTATTCCTGTTCCGCCAGCCATTTTTATCATATTGAACATCATCATAAATAACAAAAACATCGGCTCTCTGTATCTGTTCAAAAAAACCGAGCCAGGGCAGGTAGCCTGGTTGTAAAATCCCAATAGTCATAATTATTATTCGTCGCCAATTAATTCTCTGCGTCTTTTTTCTGCATCTTTTTCCACCTTCCAATAGTTATAAACCCAAGATCTATACTGCCAGTCAGGGCAGTTTTTGCAAATTTCAATTTCGTCTCCCCTTCTTTCTAAATGCAGTTTTCTCCATTGGGTAAATTTATCACCTAGCCAAATTTCTTTAATGGTTTTTTTTAGAACATTGTCAAATTTATAGTTAAAATGGATATCTTCTCCACAAATGGTGACGTCCCCTCTAGTGTCTATATTTAATCTCTCAAACAGCCAAGGGCAAGGAATTCTTTTTTCAGGTGGTAAATAAGGGGTAGGATCTCCTGTTTCCTGAGGATTTAAAATATTCCAAGTTAGATATTTTCTGACCTGAACCTTATCAACGATTTTCTCCCAAAAAGCGACAATGGAATCTAGTTTATCATGCACTATTTTTTGATTTACTATGCTAGCAATAATTTTAGAAGGGCTTTTAAGTTCGTTTCTTTTTTTGACAGTATACTTTACATTTTCAACCAAAGTATCGAAATTCAAGCCTCTCCTTATCTTCTCATAAGTTTCCTTATCTCCAGCATCAGCGCTAAATTCAATCATATCTGTGCCACACTCAACAATTCTTTCAGCCGCCTTGCCTGACATCAAAGAGCCATTGGTAATTAATCCAATTCTGGCCCCTGCTTTTTTTGCATATTCAATGAGCTCTATTATATCTTTATGAAGTAATGGCTCTCCCCCACCAGAAAGTCTGATGTAAGCGCCATACTTTCCGCATTCATCAGCAATTTTCTTAAATAGTTCCGGCTTCATAAATTGAGCATCTCTATATTTTTCTCTAATATCAGAATTAGAATAAGGACAATGAATACATCGAGAATTACAAACATAGGTCACTGACAGTACTACCATTAATGGAAATTCTTCAGCTCCTTTTTTTATTTCGAATTTTTCAGGAAGATGTTGAATCACAATTTTTTTGTATATATAAGACTTCGATAGATCTTACCTTGGAAATTTTTTCCAGTTACTTTTCTTTTTTTATAACCATATTTCTCAAAAAATTTTTGGGCCGGGATATTATTAGTTAATACCCGAGCCCAAACTGTATGACATTTCTTAGCACGGGCCACTCTTTCTATAGGCAATAATAACCTCTCACCTAAACCCCGACCCGGTTTTTTAACAAAAATTGTAATTTCTTTATTTTTATCTAAATAAAGAATTACTACTCCTAATAATTCTTGGTTTTGAACTAAACCTCTGATTTCCACAGCTGCTTTTTTTATCCAATTTTTGGTCTCTTTGAGAGTTACTTTTTTAGTTAAGAGCAAATTGGCATATTTGTTTCTTAAAGAAACATACTGTTTTAAAAATTTTTCATTTTTTTTAAAGTCTATTATTTTCATACCAAATTTGGAAATTTAACAAGGTCCAAACTTTATTAATAGATTTAGTGTCGTTAACCTTTAAATTATCAACTAATTGATTAACATATTTTATATTAAACAAATTATGTTTAATTAAATTCCTTTCGCTCAAAACAGATTTAAGATATTTTTTGTTATTTGGCAGCCATTGATTAATCGGTGAAATAAAACCTTCTTTTGGTCGATAAATTAAATTTTTTGGCAGATATTTCTCGGCTAACCTCTTTAAAATATATTTTGTTTCACCCTTTCTGATTTTCCACTCACCAGGTAAGCTAACCACATATTCTGCAAAATCCTGGTCCAAATACGGACAACGGACTTCGATAGAATGAGCCATTGATAATCTATCCACAAATGGCAATACTTGATCAGAAAGGACCGATTGACAATCTACATCTAAAATCCGATTAAGGGAATCTGTAGCCTGAGAATCTTTGAAATAGGATTGAAAGAGTTTTTCAGTATTAAATTTTTTAAAAGAAGGTGCCAACTTTAGATTATAAAGATTTCTTTTCTCCTCTTCGTTAAATACTACCAGTTTTGCCCTCCATTTCCACTCGGGCCTTTCAGCGATTTGATAAAGAAAATCAATTTCTTTATCAAATGGCTTCAAACTTTCCGAATCTCTTTTTCCTTCCAAATAATTATTAATCGGGAAGGCTAATCTAGCTGCTAAATAACTTCCAAATAGCTCATCTCCCCCATCGCCAGAGATTGCTACTTTAACGTATTTTTTTATTAGTTTAGAAATAAAATAAGTTGAGACCACTCCAGCAAAGGGCTGATCAAAAGCAGATATAATTTCCACAAGATCCTCCAGTAATTCCTGACCGTTGGTCAAATATTCATAATGCTCAGTTTTATATTTTTTGGCTACTAATCTGGCAAATTTTGCATCCACCGTCTTATTTTTAAACCTATCCTCGTAAATCAAAGAGAAGGTTTTAATTTTTCCTCCACTTAATAAACTGTACAGTGCTACCACCAGACTCGAATCTACTCCCCCGCTTAAATATGCTCCTATTGGAACATCACCAATTAATCTTTTTTCGACCGCCTTTTTTAATAAATGTTCTAAATTTGATATGATTTCGCTCTCTTTTTTTGGCCTCGTTAAATTGTATTTGAGCTTCCAATATTTTTTAATTTTGATTTTTCTTTGATAAAAAATCAAAATAGAAGCAGCCGGCAAAGAGTAAATCTTCTGATAAATAGTTAAGGGACTAGGGATATGTTTTAAAGATAAATAATGATGGAGGGCTTCGAGATTTAATCTCTTTTTAACTTTAGAATTTACTAAAATTGATTTAATTTCTGACCCAAAAATTAAATTATTGTTGACTAAAATATAATATAACGGTTTTTTCCCAAACCGATCGCGGCACAAAATTAACTTTTTATTTTTTTTATCCCAGAGAGCAATAGCGAACATTCCATCCAGATAGTCAACAAAATTCTCGCCAAAATCCTCATATAAATGAACAATTACTTCGGTATCGGCTTTGGTATAAAACCGATGGCCCCTTTTTAATAGTTCCTTTTTCAGGTCAGGGAAATTGTAGATCTCTCCGTTAAATATGATAATTACGCTTTTATCTTCATTGTAAATTGGCTGGCTCCCCGTAATTAAGTCAATAATGCTTAATCTTCTTATTCCTAAGGAAATCTCATTATCAGAATAGAAACCTTCTTCATCTGGTCCCCGATGAGTTAAAAGTTTAACCATCTCTGAAAGCTGCTTAAGATTTTTTTTGCCGGTGAAACCGACTATGCCACACATCTTAGTTACGAGTATAAAATTCGGCCCTCATTGCCTGCCAATCTAGACAATCTCTGCAAATTGGCGGAAGGGAAGAATATTCTCCTCTTGAGTGCAGTCTCCGAAGTTTCTTTAAAGGTCCTAACCAAATGGATTGAATACTTTCATTCCACACATTACCGGCAATAAATTTTCCATCATAATCTGAAGCACAAAGACAAACCCGACCATCGTAAAGAATATTAATTGTCCGCATTGCGGAATAACAGGGATATCTTTTTTTATTTGGATCTAAATTCGGAGCTTCTGTACCACCAGCAAAGGTTAGCCGTGGTCTAACTTTTACTAAGGCCCCTTGTTGGGTCCAATATTTTATAAAATCTTCCTTTTCATGTTCGTTTTCCTTCATCTCTACAAACTGAACGAAGACAGCAGGTTTTTCTGCCTTCATTTTACATTTAATTTCTAGTAATTTCTTAACATTCGTCACAACCATCTCGTATTTTCCGCCCACCCTTAATTTAGAATAAGTTTCGGGATTAAAACCGTCTATCCCGATATAAATTGCATCAAGACCCGACTCAATAAGTTTTTTACTATGGTGTTCATTCATCAACATACCATTGGTATTCACCACCACATCCTCTAATCCTTTCTCTTTGGCATAAGTGACTAAAGGATAAAATCTGTCCTGGAGCATAAAGGGATCACCGAAAAATACCAGCCAAACTCTGGCTTTTTTGTTTTTTATAGCAATTTCATCGACTATTTTTTGGTAGAGTTTAAAATCCATAATACCCCCTGGTCTCGTCATTTTTCTGCGCCCACACATTGAACACCTTAGATTACAATAGTTTACTGTGTCAATTAAAACCACATCGGGAAAATCACCAGCGTCTTTTCTTCGCTCAGCATCTTTATCTTTATTAATAGGGATAGTTATATAATCCTTTTTATTCCTTCCACAGTCAATATCAAGTTTTACTTTTTGATCTATTGAATTTATCATGTGATTTCTGCCAATAACTTATTAGTAGTTCCAATCCTTCTTTTAAAACGACGCTTGGTTCCCAACCGAGTTCTCTTTTAGACTTAGAAAAATCTAACTCTATTTTTGGAATTTCTCCTGGTCTCCTGGGAACCAAATTCCAGTAAACTGATCCTGTCCAACCAAGGATTGCCTTTGTCATTTCCCCTACTTCTTTTATTGAATAGCTTTTCCCCCAGCCGCCATTATATATTTCTCCTTTTTTCCATTCTCT
Organism: Patescibacteria group bacterium; assembly: GCA_030016765.1. Taxonomy (GTDB): domain Bacteria; phylum Patescibacteriota; class Minisyncoccia; order Minisyncoccales; family JASEJS01; genus JASEJS01. The sequence continues at coordinate 6,440 of JASEJS010000007.1, read as the reverse complement.
AATATTAATTTGTACCAATTTATAACATCATCGATATAAAGAAAATCTCTCTTTGCTTCCGGATCTCCTAGATAAATTTCTTTCTTTTTAACATTTGAATGACTATGTTTTCTATCACTCCTAATTTTAAAAAATCGCCAAATTTTCTTCCATACGAATTAGCGTGTCTAGAAATAATCACTGAGAAATTATAGGCTTTATATAAGTAAAGTAAATATTTTGTAGCTGCTGCTTTAGATACCGCATAAGGGCTATTCGGGTTCAACGGAGCATCTTCGGAAATTGGAAATTTTTCTTGAATACCATATTCTTCTGGTGTTCCGGCATAAATAAAAGTCTTTAAGTAAGGATTAAATCTTAAGTTAACTTCAGCTAAATTAATTGTTCCAATAGTATTCTGAAATTTGCCGATATAATTCCTCGATATTCGCTTCCTCATTATAAATTGGGAGAATTATAGAGATATTCATTTGGGGAATAATTTTCTTTTTTATTCTATAATGCTTTTTAATTCATTTACATTTCTTCCAAAAGCTTTTTAGTTTAATGAATAACAAGGGTTAAATCGTTTTATCTTCTTATACATCCAAACATTTTTTTGAAAACGGTTGCAGCTCTGGCAAACTGGAAAGAAAGTGTTGCCTTTTTTGAACTCTTTTCTTATCCCCCGCATCCGAGAACCGTTCCAAATTTTCTGAAAATCCTCTTCTAAAATATTTCCAATATCATCTTTTCTACTGTAAAATTCACAGCAAAGTCGAACGCCTCCGTAATATTGAATATACAGCTCTCTCCAGGGCGAATAACAGGGAATTTTTTCTTTTGGCCGGTAGTAAACATTGAAATCTTCCAATAGTTCGTTTAAGTTATGTTTAACATTCGTATTTTTAGTCAATTCAAGGGTTTTTGTAATTGTTTTTTTAAGTTCATTTTGTTCAACAAGCAAATCTCTGTCTTGATATAAATCGAAAATATCAACTGGTTTAAAGCGAATGAAATCAATTTCTAGATTTTCTGCCAAACGCAGAATGTCTGGCATTTCCTTATAGTTTTGTTTCATAATAATGGAATTAAACCAAATTCTGGGCAGATTAGCTTTTTTTTCTTTCCTTTTCTTTACTAAAATTTTGATACCCTCAAGGGTCCTTTCAATGCTAGCACCCCTAATTACTCTATAAACCTCTGGGTCTGAAGAATCCATAGAAATTTTAAGCAAACGGAGCCCGCTATTGATTAACTTTTCGGCTAAAGATTGATTAATTAAAGCGCAATTCGAATTGATAGAAACGGAAATTCCTTTGGAGCTTGCGTATGAAATCATCTCCGGCAATTGGCTATTCAATAATGGTTCGCCCAAGCCGTTAAGTTGGAGATTTCTTATAGTTGGCAGTTTATTAAGGATTTTCTTAAAATCATCGAAACTCAGATCGCCAATGGGAACATCGAGTTTGTCAGTTCTTGGACACATAATACAGCGCTGATTGCAGCGATTGGTAGGTTCAATTTGAGCATCTTGAGGTCCGGACAATAATCTCAATCGCCCTAAAATTATTTCTATATTATTAAAATAGCGATTCAATTTTTTGAAAACCTGAATCATTATTTTTAATTTAATTTTAAGATAGACACCCGCTTCGCTCGGATACTATCTCGAATCAGAATTTTTCAAATTCCGATATTCTAAAATGTTTGAAAAATATATTATAAACTTTGTTATATTAGCATTTATTTCGTGGTTTTTCAAGGCGTATTCTCTTGCTCTTTTGCCCATTTCTTCTCGAAGCTCGGAATTTTGCATAAGAAATCTTAAATCTCCCACCATCTTCTCAAAAGACCCAGAATGAAAACCAATATTGTTTCTTTTTATTATATCATCAGGATCAAAACTTAAAGCAATGGCCGGGCATTCATTAAACCAAGCTTGAATAAGGTTGTCGCCAAAACCTTCGATTTCGCAAGTGTTAACCAAAATCTCCGAACCGGCCAAAATTTTATCAACTTCATCTACGCTTTTGCCTCCTAAATACTTAAAATTAGGATTTTCTTTCTCGCATTTTGCAATTAATTGGCTATAAAATGGATCATCAGTTTGAAAATTTCCAATCATTAAAAATTTATGATCAGAGCCCTTGAAGCAATTAGCCAAATCAATAAATATCTCTGGTCTTTTACGCGGTTTTATATTGTTAACCCAAACAATTTGTTTTTCTTTTATCCGACGATTCTTCTCATATTTGTCTTCCATACTGTCGTAAATTGGGGTGGCAGAAATATTGTATTTTTCTTTCAATAGCTCGACTTGGGTTTGATTGAGGGTAATTACATTAACCTTTTTTAGGGTTGAAAAATTTAGACGCCTAAAAATAACAGTCTTAATTGATTTGAAAAATTCAAAGGGATTCAAACTAAACTTAATTTTTTCTAAAGATGGCTTACAATCATTAATGTGAGAAGTATTAAATACAACGGGAATTTTCAAAAATTGAGCAATTTTAGTTAAAAAAAAGAGGTATCGAAAAATTCTAATATAACAGATGTCAGGTTTTTCTTTTTTTAATAATTTATAAAAGTTTATAAAAGCCTTTAATTTATTCTCTCCTCTTTTGGATAAATAATAAACTTTAAACCCCTCTCCCTCTTCTTCTCTGGCAGATAGTCCTTCCAAAGCCAAATAAGCAGTCAAATGACCTCTCTTCGCTAAGTATTTTGCTATAAGCCAGCATTGGACCTCTGAGCCCCCAATTACCTCTTTGGGAGAAAAATTGTTGACTACCAATACCTTCATAAATTGGGACCGCAATGGACCCCTTTCTTGAAAAGGTGTCCAGCCGCCAAAGACTACGACCCCCACCGCCCTCCCATTCGTCTCGCGAATGGACCCCTCACTAAGGTGTCACTCGCAAAGTCGATTCGTTATCACTCGTGCTCGCCTTTGCTCGTGACGAATTGAGATCTGATACAGGAAAATATTCTCTAAGCCAAAAATAAATAACTAAAGCACGCCAAAGGATCCTGGAATAGTCTTTGCCTTGAAGATGTTTTAAAAATATCTTTTGAACTTTTTCTCCATCTAAAATATTATGAAGAGAAAATTCCTTTGAGCTAAATATGGCTCCAATTTCGTCTTTTAATTCATTTCTAAACCAATGCTCCAAGGGGGTTGGAAATCCTTTTTTATCTTTACGCTTATAAATTTTTTCAGGCAAAACGTCTTTAAACGCTTCCCGCAAGATGTATTTAGTTGTAAAACCTCTAACTTTAAAATGATAATCTAATCCAAAACAGAATTCAACCAAACGGTCATCTAATAGAGGAACTCGGGCCTCGAGCGAGAAAGCCATACTAATTCTATCTTCGTTATCAAGGAGCATTGGAAGATTAGAAAGGATGAAAGTTCGATAAAGTTCTTGATTTAAATAACTGGAAAAAATCTTTGGTAGATTGTCAAGAGCCACCGATTTATATTTCAAAATAAAATCTTTGGTTAAAATCTGTCCTGCCAGGATTCTTTTTCTTTAAAGGCGTGCCTAATTTTTGAAAGCTGAGGAAATAATATCTTTAAAACATCTTTGGTATAACTTTCGCCCAAATTTTTTTTAATTTCTTGGATTGCGCTTAGATATTTTCCGATAGATAAACTTCTTATTAAATCCGCCAAATAATAGGGGTAATAATAAGGATAGCCAACCAAAAGTTCGTCTCCTCCTTGACCATCCAAGGTAACAATCACTTTTTGGCTAGCCAATTTGAAAACATACCATTGAGAAAAAGCTCCCGGCATTCTCACTGGTTTATCGTGGTGACGAATCAAAGAAGTTAATATCTTAAAGAAATTAGTAGCATCGGGATAGATTAGATTAAACCTTGTATTGCATTCTTTATTAACCTCGTCAATAAATTCTTTCTCTCCGTATCCCGGTTGATGATAAATAGAGGAAAAAGTTTCAATTTTCACCCCTAAAATTTTAGTGAGAATACAAGTGATGCAGCTGGAGTCCAAACCGCCAGAAAGGCAAACCCCAAGGGGCACATCGCTTCTTAATCTTAATTTTACTGAATCAATTAAAAGATCTCGAAAGGTTTCTATTGGTCTTAAATAATCATATTTTTCTTTAAATTTGCTTATTGATACTTCCCAATAAGGCTCGATTTTTATTTCACTTTTATTTTCTTTTAATTCAATAATCAAATTATGACCCGGCAATAAAAAATGGATGTTTTTAAATACAGTCTCATCGCACAAATAGGGAGTTTGGCGATTAATGAAGTTATATAAAAATGGGTAGTTAATTTCTTTTTTGTTCACGAAAGTTAAGATTGCCTTAATTTCCGAAGCGAAAACAAAGAAGTTTTCCTGTTGACAATAAAAAAAGGGTTTAATCCCAAAACGATCTCTCGAGGCAAAAAGTCTTTTTTGCTTTTTATCCCAAATCGCAAATGCCCACATTCCATTAAATTTTTTTACGCAGTTTTTACCCCATTCCTGATAAGCCTTTAAAATCACTTCGGTATCGGTGTTAGTTCTGAAAATGTATCCCTTAGCTTCAAGTTCTTCTCTTAGCTCAAGAAAGTTATAAACTTCGCCATTGTGAGTAATAATCAAGGTTTCATCCTCACTTTTCATTGGTTGATGGCCAGCTGGAGAAAGATCCAAAATAGATAGGCGGCGATTTCCCAAAGAAACGTATTTGTCTTGATAAATTCCCTTATCGTTGGGACCTCGATATCGCATCACCTCTAACATTTCGTCGAGGTCGGGCGTCCTTCCCTTTTTGTTTTTTAATTTTACAAAACCGACGATTCCGCACATAATATTTAGTTAGTATATTATTTTATAAATCAGAAATCTTTCATCTTGATAGACAATTTTGGCTCCAACAAATTCTATTTTGAAATTAATATCCTCCTTTTTATCTCGAATTAAATAAGCAACCTGAAATTTCTTTAATTGTTGGATAATATTCGGTTTAATCTCATAGGTATACCAAAGAAAAAGATCATCAAAATATTCTTCTCCCCTAAGCGAAATTGCGTCAAGATATTTAGGGCAATTTTTGCCAAAGTAATTCAATCTTAAAAAACGACAGATTTTAGCTTTGAGATTATTGTCTTTTACAGCATTCTCACTATAGCCCGCCCCAGCAAAGGACCCAAAATCTTTTTTAATATCGTCTATTTTTAGATTATCAAAAAAATGAGCGGTTAGATATCTCTCTTCGACCTCTTTGGATGGAACTAAATGCAATTGTCCAAGGCCGGAAAAAAGAACGTAGTGGCGGGTCAAAATTGGAACGTAATTACTTAAGGAATCATTTGCCCAAATTACCGAAGGATTTTCAACATTTTTCTCAAGCCAATTTAAAGGCCCATTATAGGCTTGAACATTAACAGCGTTTTGAATATCAAATCTAAAAAAAGGAAGGGACCTGGGAAACTGCCTTAAAATTCCGATTAAGCAAATTATTAATAAAATTGAGAAGGTGGCTATTTTCTTTAGGGGCAACTTAAACACTTCTTTGATGTTGGAGAGAAAATAAAGAAAACTATAAAAAAATGCGTTATGCATAATTCCTAATCTCGGGAATTAAGTAAGGATGCTCTTTAAATTTAAAGGATTGCGATGATATTTCTTGTTAAAGTAGACTCCAAAGATATAAGTAAGGATGATATTGGAAATTCTCAATTCAATGGTTTCATAGTTCCTTGCTCTAAGATGGTCTAACTTTAGATGATCTTTTAATTGACCAATTACTGTCTCAATAATCTTTCTTTTTCTAAGTAGTTCTTTCTCTTTCTTGGTATTTTTCTTCTTCTGATTAGAACGGTAAGGAGTAATAAAGGTAATGTTCCAGCATTGCTTGAACCATTCCTTATTAAAATCAGATAGATATCCTTTATCTCCTACTAAAACCACATTAGATATATCTTCCTTCTTAATTAACATTTGCTCTAAACAAGTAATGTCTGCTTTTCTAGCTGGCATTAGATGATAGGTTATTGGAATCCCATCTTGATTGGTTATTAAGGTCAATTTTGAGCCAAAATAGTGAGTTTTTAGGGCAGAACAATAACCCGCGCCATATCTTCTACCTCTAAATAGCTTTCTCCTTTTCTTTCTGACCAGTCTAATTAAGGGAATACCAGTAGCATCTACTAATCTGACTTCGACCTTTCAATCTGGAGTCTACTGAGAAGCTTCTTTGTTAGAGAAGCTATCTCTGGTTTCATTCTCTTAATCCGCCTATTATATTGAGATTGGGAAGGTATTTCTCTAAAGATAGGTTGGTTCAAATTTCTTAAAAAACGAACAAATGATAGTTCTGAATTGAATCCTAATAGATTTTGTAACAAAATCATCTGGATTATTTGTAAATTTGAGTATTTAGGCGGTCGACCTGGAGCCTGAAAGCCATTTATTAACAGCTTCTCCTCTGTAGATG
>JASEJS010000065.1 GCA_030016765.1 Patescibacteria group bacterium | reverse complement strand
GTGTACATGGTGTGCACGGATGTCTGAAAAACATCAAGTCGCAGTTCGATTCTGCGCTCCGGCATAAATTTGCGGGTGTAGCACAGCGGTTAGTGTGCTAGATTGCCAATCTAGATAGGAGGGTTCAACTCCCTTCACCCGCTTATTATGGTTCAGAGAAGCTATAAAATTAAGAATTACTTAACAAATAGTGCAGTGAATGTAGAGACGGCTGAAACCAGCCACTGCCAGTAGTTCAGACTAGTCTGTTTAAGGAGAAGTTCCTTTTCTCGTGGGAATAATAAAATCTGCTAAATTTAGCAGATTTTTTTAAAATAAAGATGGGATATAATTTATATATGAAGAAGTTTTTGCTTTTTTTGACTTCTCTTTTGATTGGGATTGGTTTATTTATCTGGATTTTAAAAACAGTTGGTTGGCAGGAAATAAAAAATGCCTTTTTAGGTTTCACTGGCTGGCATGGGATAGCCATTTTTGGCCTAACTCTATTGATAATATTAATTGGTAATTGGAAATGGAAAGAGATTTTAAGAGGAGAGAATATTAAGATTTCTTTCAGAAATCTTCTTAATCCCTATTTAGCTGGCTTTTCAGTAATGTTTTTAGCCCCAATTCTCTTCTGGGGTGGAGAGATTTTTAGGGGTTATATCTTAAAAAGAAATGATATTCCTTGGTCCAAGGGAATGTCTTCAATTATTATCGATCGCATTTTGGAATGGACTATCAATCTCATTTTTATTCTTATTGGAGTTTTAATTTTCCTTTTTATGATTGGCCTTCCTCCATTGAAATTAGGAATGATTTTTGGAGGAGTCTTTTTGCTTTTTTTCATTGTTATTTTTCTTTTTTATTTAAAAGTCTTTAAAAGAGAAAGCATAGTGGAGTTTTTCTTTAGAAAGCTTGGTTTAATAAAAATAAACCAAGGCAGCACAGTTTTGGAAATTGAAAGAGAAATTTTTGATTTTTTTAAATTCAAGAGAAAACTATTATTGAAAGTATTTGGCCTGTCTCTTTTAAGAGTAGCAATCATGTATGCCAGGACCTGGTTTTTGATTCTTTTTTTAGGAAAAGAGATTTCAGCTTTACCTGCTTTATCCATTCTCGGCTTTACTTATCTGGCAGCAATGATTCCCATTCCCACTGCTTTGGGCAGCCATGAAGCAATTCAAACTTTCGCCTTCAATTCTTTAGGATTAGGACTTTCTGTAGCCACTGCCTTTACCATGATTATTAGGGGAGCAGAATTAATTATTGCTTTAATTGGAGTAATCATTCTCTTCAGATTGGGGATAATCTTATTAAAAAACACCTTATTTAAAAAAGCAGAAAATTAGCTATTAACAAAAATAAAGAGAAGTTCCAATAATAGTAACTCTCTGTCACGGCTTTTTCGGCTTTTTCTTTCCTCTTTTCAGAGTAGTCAAAGGAACCCTGGTAGCTGGATTTGAATACTTTAGTTATTATTCCTAATCAAAAAATTTTCCAAATCCTTGATAAATCAAGGAAGAGCCTAAAAAGTAAAACTTATTTTTAAAGTAAAACAAAATAGCGCAGTGATGGGCATTTTTATTTTAGCAAAAAATGAAGTATACTAAATAAAGAAGTATGAAATTTAAAATTTCAACAAAAGGATTAGTTGTGAAAACAAAACTTTCAAGATTTTCACCAGAATAGAATTACTTCCCAGAAGTGAAGTGAGCAAAGAAATCTGGAAAAGAAGAAAGGGATTAGCTAAGGTTTGAAGGTTAGGTCTAGAAATTCATTCACCCTTCCTTTGGTTAATTTAATGAAGTCCTTTCCTCCTTTGAAGATTTTAGGAAAACAAGGAGGCTTTTTGTCTCTTTTTTAAATTAACCAACGCTTCCTCAATGCTTTTGATCTAGATAAAAATTAAATTGGGCGAAATTACCGATACTAAGATAATAGTAAAAGTTTATATAGAAGAATGGTTACTTAAATTCTGATTGCTTATGACCAGTCGAGTGACATATGACCCAAATTATCATCCTGATACGCTGTATCCTAACACAAAGTTGTTCGCTTTGCTTTACGATGAAATATATATGTGGTATCCTGTTCAGAAGGTGTCAGAAACTTACATAGATACTAACGAGTTTATAGAACTTATTAATTTAGGAATAATTACGCCAATCGGTGAAAGTGAGTGGTGGAACAGACAATCGAGGAGAAAATGGCCAAGCTTTGTCGGTGAGTGGAATGAATTAGATAAACAGATAGTTAAGCATGAGAGATTCTTAAAATTTAAAAATTTAATCGGTGATGAGAATCTTTTTAAGAAAAAAGTAGTGAATTTAGCCAATTTAAACTCGCAAGATCAGAGATTTCGAAGGTATATTCATCAATTACATGTTTACCCCTACAAATACAATTTAAGACCATATGAGCTATCAAATTGGTTTGCAAGATGCTTTCATTCACATAGGTTATTATCAGATAAACTTCAGTCTTATGAATTGGTTGCAGAAAATCATCAAGCAGCTTGGAAATATCTTGCTCAGACTACTGCTGTGGAAGAATTACAAAGAGTTGGCAGGAGCGAAAGTAAGATTACAGAACTTCTTAAAAAAAGTAAGAATATACAAGCAATAATTACTTTCATGGAGGAGCAAGATTTATATCTTCCAAAAAACATGACCGTTAATGAAATAGTGAAGTTTAGAGAAGAGGGGGCTGCTGAAGAATTTAGGAAGTTTCTAGAGAATGCATATGAAAGCGCCCAGGGAAGGTATGATTTCGAGTTCAAGGAACAATTACTCATAGATTTTAATAAACTTTCTAAAAATTATAAAAGAAAAAGGGAGATAGTGTCAGTTACTCTGTTATCGCTATTGACAGGGACTATTGTAGGGTTAGCTACACTGAGGAATCCAGCATTAGGAAGGTGTGCTGCTGCAGGCATCGCAGGGAGCTGGCGCATTATTACAAAAGAACTTCAAGGTGTGTATAACGAAATAATAGGAAGGAAGTTCTCTCCCTACTCTTGGGTATTTCATCTTCTTAAAATTAGATAGTTAAAACCGCTAAAACCAAAAATTTTACAAAGCCTTACTTCTTCTATAAAATATGAGCAAAAGTCTTCATTCAAAGTTGATAACACGCGAAGGAGCTGCATTAATAGTTATTGACGTTCAAGAAAAATTGTTACCTAAAATTGCAGAGAAAGAAAAACTCGTTGACAACATTGTAAAGTTAATCAAGTTTGCTAAGATAATTAATATACCTATTATTTTAACTGAACAATACCCTAAAGGCTTAGGTCACACTATTAAGGAAATAAATGAAATATTACCAGATCTTCATCCTATTGAAAAAACAACGTTCAGCTGTTTTGGTTCTGAAGAATTTAAGGAACAACTAAGCAAAATGAGGATTTCTACACTAATTATTACGGGAGTGGAGACGCACGTTTGTGTCAGCCAAACAGTATTAGAAGGGGTAGATAAATTTAAAGTCTGTGTTATATCTGATGCTGTTTCTTCTCGTACGAAAGAAAACTGGCATATTGGTTTAGAACGAATGAGAGAAAATAGAGCAATAATTTCTTCCACAGAAATGATAATGTATGAATTATTGGGGGATGCTAAAACAAAGGAGTTCAAGGAATCATTAGATTTACTAAAATAATAGTGTAATATTCTCCAGAGGGAGATAGTAAGAGAGATACGAGATAAAAACAAAAATAAATATGACAAACTATATACAAGTCAACTCCTTGATTAGGATTATTGATGAATAATCTCTGATTCTTCTTAAAAAAGTGTTGTTCTTTAAAACACTATAAATTATCCTGACTATTTTGTTAGAGACAGCTATTACTGAATATTTTATGGGATTTACCTCTTTCTCTTTGTTTCTAATAAATAGCTTTGAACATTGGAGAGACTCTTATTGCCACTGCTGCTTGAAACACT
>JASEJS010000064.1 GCA_030016765.1 Patescibacteria group bacterium | reverse complement strand
GTTTAAGCGCTGAACAAGGAGACGATGGCCAGGTTGGTCGGGGAAACCGAGTTTGGGGCTTGATTACCCCCTGCCGACAAATGAGTATGGAGGCAGCAGCTGGGAAAAATATCAATCACCCAGGTAAGCTTTATCAGATTCTCTCTTTTTTAATTGCTCAGAAAATTGGCAAAATAAAAGGAGTTAGAGAATGCTATGTAAAATTGCTTAACGAAATTGGAAGACCTTTAGATTTGCCTCAGATAGCTTTAATAGAATTAAATGTAGAAAATTTTGGCAAAGCTAAAAAAGAAGCTCAGTTAATTTGCCAGAATTTCCTGAATCATTTAAGAAAAATTCAAAAAGACATCGTTAAAGGAAAATACCAATTATTTTAGGGTGTGGGGGGCTTGACTACCCTTTTTGCCTAAATTAAGGTAAAATTAAGCTTAGGAAAAAGGTCGATTACTTTTTAGTATTACCACTATTATGGCAGAGAAGATTATAGCTTATTGTGTAAAATGTAAAGCAAAGAGAGAAATGCAAGGTCCCAAAGAGATAACCATGAAAGGAAAAGGTGGAATAAAGCGAAAGGCAATGACTGGAACTTGTCCCAAATGTGGAACCAAGATGTTCCGGATCCTGGGAAAATAATTTAGTTTTTCTTTTTTAAAATTTTTGAAACCCAAAGCTATTGGTAGCTTTTGGTTATTATTATAGATGGTTTCTCGGACCCCTAATTTTGTTTTCTTAATTTTTTGCTTTTTAATTTGCCTAAACATTTTAGCCTGGATTGTAGTTTGGGATCTCAATCAACCCCATTTGTTAGAAGTAAATTTTTTTGATGTTGGCCAAGGAGATGCCATTTTTATTGAGACTCCAAAAAGATATCAAATTTTAATTGATGGAGGTCCAGACTCAACTATTTTAGAGAAATTAAGAAAAAAAATGCCTTTCTGGGATAGATCTATTGATTTAATCATTTTGACCCATCCTGAAGAAGATCATTTAGCTGGCCTTCTTGAAGTTTTAAAAAGATATAAAATCGAAAATATCTTATGGACTGGCATTATCAGAAATACCCCTGAATACAAAGAGTGGGTTAAGTTAATTGAAAGAGAAAAAGCAGAAATAAAAATAGCTCAAGCTAATCAAAAAATTAAAGCTGGAAAAGTTTATTTTGAGATTTTATATCCTTTTGAAAATTTAGAAGGAAAGACCTTTAAAAATATTAATAATACTTCCATTGTTAGCAGATTAGTTTTTAATGAAAATTCTTTTTTATTTACTGGTGATATCTATCGATCGGTAGAAGAAGAACTCATTCGGGAATATTCTTGTTCAAACCTGTCTTCCACCAGTTCATTGGTAAGTGAATGTAAAGGTGCGATTTTAGACTCAGATGTTCTAAAAGTTGCTCATCATGGAAGCAGAACTTCTACTGCCGAAGATTTTTTAAGAGAAGTTTCACCGGAAATTGCTATAATTCAGGTTGGGAAAAACAAATATGGCCATCCTCATCCTGAAGCATTGGAGAGATTAGAGAAATTTGGTACAAAAATATTAAGAACTGACTTCCATGGCGATATTAACATAATCAGCGATGGTATTACTTTAAAATATGGAGTTTCCTATTTTTAAAACTAAGATAAAAGAAGTAACTGGAAATTTTAATTTAATGAGTTTAGAGGGTCGGCAGGCCTATTTTGAAGCCAAAGCTGGCAAAGAGATTAAGAAATTGAGAGATTATTTGAAAGAAAATACCTTCATTGTCTATCTTTTAGGTAAAAAGAATTCTGGAAAGGGAACCTATTCTAAGATGTTTGCTGAAATCGTGGCTCCAGAAAAAATAGAACATTTTTCTATCGGAGATATGGTTAGAGAAGTGGCTAAAGCTCTTAAAAATAAGAAAAGAAAAAAAGAAATAATTAGCTCTTTAGAAAAACAATATCGAGGTTGGTTCCCCTTAAAAAAAGCAATTTCAATTTTAGAAAAATGGAGGGTTGATACTCTTTTGCCTAATGAATTAATTCTAGCCTTAATTAAGAGAGAAATAGAAAAAAGAAAGAAAAAAGCTCTTTTTATTGATGGCTTTCCCAGAAATTTAGATCAAATTTCCTATTCTTTGTTTTTTAGGGATTTAATTGGTTATCGAGAAGATCCAGATATCTTTGTTTTAATTGATGTGCCAGAAAAAGTAATTGATGAAAGAATAAAATGGAGAAGAGTTTGTCCTCTTTGCCAAACTTCCAGAAATTTAAAACTTCTTCCCACTTCAAAAATTGGCTATGATCAAAACCAAAAAGAATTTTATCTTATTTGTGATAATCCCAATTGTAAAGGAGCAAAGATGGTTCCAAAAGAAGGAGATGAATTAGGGATAAAGCCGATTAGAGAAAGATTAAAATTGGATGAAAAATTGATAGAGAAATCTTTCTCGCTTTATGGGATTCCAAAAATTCTTTTGCGAAATTCAATTCCAGTGGAATTAGCTAAAAAATATATTGATCAATATGAGATTACCCCTGAATATGGTTATCGCTGGGATCCGAAAATTAAAAAAGTGAAGATAATTGAAAAACCTTGGATAGTTCTGGATGATGACGGCGTTCCTTCTTATAGTTTACTCCCTCCGCCAGTAGTGGTTTCAATGCTGAAACAGATGGTAGAGGTTCTTCACTTGACATGATATCCTAGCAGGGCTTATAATTAAATTAGCCCTGCCCCGTTAGAAATATCATAGCAGTACCCTGTTGGAAGTTATAATCAACATAATTTCTAACGGGGCCCTGCTCAATCTTTCTAGTTAAATTTCAGGGACAAAAGCTTTTCCAGGGAGTCTGATATGATCCCCTCCTGTGAGGAGGGGACTTGGACACCCACCAGAATCCTTTCCTGATTAGAACTCCTAGAAAGAAAGCAGGGCCACAAAAAACCGCAATTTCTTGCGATTTTTTGTTTTGTCAAGTTTTTCTCTTAGGATCAATCGAATTTAGTTTGTTACATATTGAAGATAGATTAACAAAATTTTAGGTAAAAAAGTCTAATTTAAATTAGAGAAATAAAAAGCTGAGGGTTAACCCTCAGCTTTCAAATGCTAAGTTGCTTCGGCTTATAATAAAGGGAGAGCTCCCAGTTTACACCAATATTTCTTTCTCTCTTCAATCTTCTCATAAAGCTTCTCATAAAGCTAGCCATATCCCGAAGTGTCCAATCGATCTCTCCGCTGGTAATATTTGTAGTAATCTGAATATATTTAAAAGCACCAGCCTCTAAATCAGCTTTATCATTTAATAACTCAAGTACCCATTTTCTTTCCTTTTCTGTGCTCCAATTAATAGCAGTTCCAGTTATCGGATAGAGGTTCCACATTTCTTGATAAAATTTTAAAGGATTTGCTATTTTCTCTTCATATTCAAACTCTACTCCCCTCCAACCTGTTTCTGAACCCCACTTAAAAGCTACGAATTGACAAGGTGGTATAAGTAGATGATGTCTAAAGTCCCAAAATGGACTCTTTTTCGGTGATATTTCTTCCATCAATTCTTCTTTAATTTGAGCAAAACTTTTATCTTTGCACTTAATTTCCTTCAAGACCTCAAAGGCTTTCGGTTCCCCAAGAAGAAAAATAACCTTTAAATCGGCATCTCCTCCCTTTAATTTATCTTGCGGTATGCTTAATATCTGAGTTGCTTTATCTATAAGTTCAATATATCCTCTAATTACTGCCGGAGCATTATTTTTTACTTTTTTCTCGAGAGCTTCTCCCGAAACAGAAATTAAGTTTTCCCAACCTTCCTTAGCTACTATCCCCATTCTTTTCCTCCTTTCTTAGACCATCCTATCTCATTGAGACCATTATATCTCTCCACGGGATAGCTAATTTAGCTACCAATTTTTCACAGACTCATAATTAAAGTCGGGAATTGATAAACAAATTAGCTATCCCGGGGATTTCCTTATTCTATTTTTAATTTTTAATGAGCTATTAAAGTTTCTATTTATTTTAGCAAATCTAAAAGTCCT
>JASEJS010000006.1:3898-23878 GCA_030016765.1 Patescibacteria group bacterium | reverse complement strand
AAAGAGGAATGGCAGAAAGTGATTGATGTTGATTTAACCGGAGTTTTCAATTGCTCAAAAGCTGCTTTACCCTTAATCATTGCCAATCGAGGAAAAATTATTAATATTTCCTCTTTGGTTGGAGAACGAGGAAATTTTGGCCAGACAAATTATGCTGCAGCTAAAGCCGGTATCATTGGCTTTACCAAAGCCTTAGCAAAAGAAGTGGGTCAATTTGGAGTAACAGTTAATGCCATAGCCCCTGGTTTTATTGAAACTCCTTTAACTGAAAATCTATCTCCCCAAATAAAAGAAACAGTCAAAAAATTTACTCCCTTGGGTCGATTTGGCAAACCAGAGGAAGTGGCAAATTTAGTTTTCTTTTTAGCTTCAGAAGAAGCCAGCTTCATTACCGGAGCAGTAATCAATATTGATGGTGGTTTAGCTATTTAACTAATGTCAATAAATTTAAAATCCCTTTTTAAATATTATCGAATGAGAGATTGGCGGGCCTATTTTTCTCTAGGCGTTTTTGGATTTTTTGTGGCCAAAGGTTTTCTCTTTCCTATTTTAGACATTGTTCTTTTTTTCCTCATTGGCGTTTTACTTTTGGCTTTTGGTTTTTCGGTCAATAATTTTTTTGATATCAAAGAAGATAGAGAAAAAGGGGAGGTAAAAAATCTTTTAGTTCAAAATAAAAAGAATTTTCTTTTTTCAATTTCTCCAGGAATCTTAGCTCTATTTTTGTCTATCTATTTTGGTTTAAAAATTTTTTTCTTTGTTTTAATAGCCAGCTTAATTGGTTTTTTTTATTCTGCTCCTCCTCTAAGAATGAAATCAAAACCCTTTTTGGATTTGATCTCCCACGGTCTTTTTGCCGGCGCCTTAATCTTTATCTTCCCTCTTTTAATTTTTAGTCCAAAATTAACCTTATTTCATTATTTGATTGCCTTTTCCATTTTTTATTTATCAGCCATGCTGGAAATGAGAAATCATTTGGAAGATTATCAATCCGATCTCCAGGCTGGTCTCAAAACTACTGTTTGTTTTTTGGGTTATAAAAATTCAATAGAATTTTTGAAATATTTAGCCCTTTTTTATCCCTTGGTTCTTTTTCCTGTTTTCTTTTTGATTTCCCAAAAATTTTTATTTCTCTTTTTAGCTTTAACCTGCTTTTTCCTTCCTCTCTTTTTGTTTAAAAGAAATTACCGGATAATGGATATTTATTCTATTTTTTCTTACCTTCTCATAGCCGCAGCAACTCTTTATCTATGCTAAAAAATATTATTGAAAATTCGATTAATCGGGCGGTAGATTTTCTTTATCAGAATCAATTACCATGGGGCGAATTTAAAACCCTAGCCTGCTGGAATCCTTTTATGTGGGGAAGTTATTTTGATAGCTCCCCTTTTATTACCAGTTTCGTCTTATATTCTCTAAAAGATTTAGAACAAAAGAAAGTAAAGATAATGACTGAAAAAGCGATTAGTTTTTTATTAGAAGAGCAGGAAAAAGGAGGCCTCTGGCGATTCTGGACCTCAAGAAACAAAAAAAGAGTGCCGCCAGACCTTGATGACATTTCAACTATTTCTTTTGTCTTGAAACTAAATCAAGTGAGCTTTGACAATAATCTCCAGTTAATTTTAAATAATCGTAATAAAGACAATTTGTTTCTGACATTTATAATAAATAAAGAAGAGAAATATCATTTTTCCCAGCTGATAGATAAGTTTAAAGACTATATTGACTGCGTTGTTAATGCCAATGTTTTATTATATTTGGGTCAAAATGATCCTTGGGTCTCTTCTTTTATTAATCAGGCAATAAGGCTTGATCAACCTTGTTCAATCTATTATCCAAAAAAATTAGCCCTCTTTTACATGGTTTCTCGAGCCTTTAAAAATAATGTTACTAGCCTGGGAGAAAACAAAGAACTCATTATTAAATCTACCCTCAGTTATCAAAAAGAAAATGGTTCTTTTGGCAGTGATTTAGACACTGCCCTAGCCCTCAATACCTTATTTAACTTTGATTATTCCGGAAAAGAAATTGATTTAGGAATTAATTATTTATTAAAGAGACAATCAGCCAATGGTTCCTGGAAGAAATCCTTTTTATTTTTAGGCCCTTTCCCTTGGCGTTATTATGGCTCAGAAGAATTAACCACTGCCTTAGTTATTGAGGCAATGAAAAATTATGGAAAGAATCTTTGAGACAATTATTGTTGGAGCAGGTCCTGGTGGTTTGACTGCTGGAAGATATTTGGATGATGCTTTAATTTTAGAACAAAAAGAGGAGATTGGTTTACCTGTTCAATGTGCCGAAGGATTGGCAAAAAAATTTTTAGACCAACTCAATATTCAGCCTGATCCCAATTGGATTTCTGCCACCATTGATAATACCCAAATAGTTTTGCCCAATGGAAAGGTAATTAATTTTCGGATAAAAGAAGGAAATTATGTTTTAGACAGAATAAATTTTGAGAAATTTTTGGCTAGTCAATGCCGGGCGAAAATTCAACTTCAAAAAAGGGTCATTGAGGTTGAGAAAAAGGATGGTCTCTGGCAAGTCAAACCCCAAACCGGTCAAGTCTTTAAATCAAAATATCTAATTGGCGCTGATGGCCCCTTTTCCATCGTCAGGAGGAAAGTTTTCCAAGAAAAAGTGGCAGTTTATCCTTGTATAGAATATTTAGTTGAAGTGGAAAAAGAAGTCGATTGTTCAACAATGAAAATTTATTTTGATCAAGAGAGATTTCCTTTAGGTTATGCCTGGATTTTTCCCAAATCAAAAAATACAGCCAATATCGGTCTTGGTTCAGAAGGTAAAAAGAACCTTGGTCCACAATTTAAAGATTTTATGGAAAAGACCGTTAAAAAAGAATTGGGAAGTTATAAACTTTTAAAAAATCTCAGTGGTATTGTTCCCTGGGAAAAGAGACCGATAAAATTAGTTAAGGATAATGCTTTATTAGTTGGCGATGCCGGGGCTATGGTTGATCCTATTTCTGGAGGCGGAATTGGCAATGCCATGATTGCTGGAGAGAAGGCAGCTAAATCCATCCTTTCCAAAAACATTGATTCCTATCCTTCAAAAATTAAATTTCTTTCTTGTTTTAATAAGAATTTATTTTCAGCTCAGAGAATTTTGTATTCCTTTGACAATTCAACCTTAAACGAAATTGGCGAAATTTTAGAAAAGGTCGGCGGCAATATTTTTTATTTTAAAAAATTCTCTAACCTTTTTAGTTTTTTATCCAAGCCAAATTTAAGGAAAAACCTTTTCAAATTTCTCAAACTTTTTCTTATTTATAGAAATTATGAGCAAGCGAAGTAAAATAGAGAAATATTTAGAAAAACAGAAGCCAGAGATTGATAAAATTATTAAAAAATATCTCCCCCAAAAAGCGAGCAAGAAATGGCTTGATTTTATTTTTGGGAAACCTCGCTATTTTTATAACCAAAAAGCTGCTCAAGAGGTTTTGATTAAGCCCATTCAGGAATTTTTAGGACGGGGTGGAAAAAGATGGAGACCAGCTTTATTTTTATTGGTCATCCAAGCCATTGGCGGAAATCTTAAAAAACTCAAAAACTTTTTAGTCATTCCTGAGCTCTGTCATGAAGGATGTTTGTCTAAAGATTCATATATATTAAAAAACCCTGGTGAACAAGTAAAAATAAACCAGATTAAAAAAGGAGATTATGTTTATACAATGGCGCCTGATGGGAGATTAAGCAGAAATAAAGTTTTGGCCAAGAAATTTACTGGCACCAAAAAAGTTTATAAATTAATAACCAGAAATAGGGAGATTGAAGCAAGCGAAAATCATCCATTTTTGGTAATAACTAAAAAGCAACCAGTAAGATATAAAATAACTTCAGCCGGAAGGAAAAAGATAAATACTAAACTTAAGCGAGGCGATATAAAAAAGTTAGCCGATTTACTAAATAAAGATCAGGGAGGCCTATATAATGCTTTAGCTCCCCAAAACCCGGCTCTTTTACCAAAATCTGATTTTAAATTCATTTTTAATTGGTTAGATTTAAAAATTGAAAAATCGGATTATATACCAAAACAAACAGAGTATGAATCGCCAGAAATTGGATTAAAATGGAAACCGCTGGAAAAACTCAAGAAGGGAGATAATATAATAGTTTTAAATAAAATTCCCGATGAGGGAAAATCATTGAAATTACCTCAGCCACCGAAAGATCCTATTAAGGACAGAACAATCTTACCTAAAGAAACTAGCGAAGAATTTTGTCAGTTAGTGGGGTATATTTTAGGCGATGGCTCGATTTCTATTGACAAAAAGAGTTCCCGTCTCCAGTTATGTCCATCAAATAACCCAGAGGAAATCTCAGCTTATTCTTCCTTATTTTCTAAAGTTTTTTCCTATCAACTAAGAAGACATAAAAAGGATAGCGGTCTTCACTGCTGCTCTTTTAAAGTTTGTTGGTTATTAGATAAATTAGGGCTACATAAAAGAGCAACTAAAAAAACTCTTCCCAATTGGATATTTGTCTTACCAGAGCAACAGAAACTGGCCTTTCTAAGGGGCTATTTAGATTCAGATGGATGGGTGGACAAGGAAGGGAGAACTTACTTTTCTAGCTCTAATAAAATTTTAATTAAAAAATTAAAATTATTATTAGATAATTTAGGATTTACTACCAGCCATATTTATTATAAAAGAAATAGAAATCTCTGGAAGATTTCAAAGAAAAAATATTCAAATCAGTGGTCTATTGGTTTCTCTAACCCCCATCAAGTTTTAAAAGATATTGGAACAGAAAAAAGTTTATATAAAAAAGGGCTAGAAAGAAAGCAAAGGAGAGAAGGAAATACTTACAGATATTTAGAAGATTTCCCAAGTCTTCCAATAGATTTTCCCATCTTTAGGATTGATAAAGTGAGAGAGATAAATTTCATTGGTAAAAAACCAGTTTACGATTTAATGATTGAGAATTCTCATAACTTCATCGCCAATAATATAGTAGTGCATAATAGTATTATTGTGGATGACATTGAAGATAATAGCGAACTGAGAAGGGGAAAACTTTGTCTTCATAAAATTTTTGGCACTGATGTCGCTATTAATGCCGGAAACTTTCTTTATTTTTTGCCCTTAATAACTTTAATTAAAAACAAAAATAAATTTAAACCCGAAGTCATATCCCGGGCTTATGAAACTTGTATCCAAGAGATGATTAACATTCATCTTGGTCAGGGAACAGATATTTATTGGCACAGAGGAAAGGCTAAAAAAATTAGTGAAAAAGAATATTTTCAAATGTGTGCTTTTAAAACCGGCTGCCTGGCAAGGCTGGCAGCAAAATTAGCAGTTATTCTTTCCGAAGGAAGTGAAAAATTGGCAGAAAAATTAGGACAAATGGCTGAAGCTATTGGAATTGGTTTTCAGATTCAAGATGATATTTTAGATATTATCCTTGAGGGAAAAGAGAGAAAAAAATTCGGCAAGAGTTTTGGTAATGACATTAAAGAGGGTAAAAGAACTTTAATGGTCATTCATACCCTTCAGAAAGCTAATAAAAAAGATAAAAAAAGATTATTGGAAATCTTAGATAAACATACAGATGATTTAAAAGAAAGAAAAGAGGCAATTGAAATCATCAAAAAATATGGTAGCATAGAGTATGCCAGAAAAGTGGCCCGGAAAATTATCAAAGAGAGCTGGAAAGATGCTGAGAAATTATTGCCAAAGTCAAAAGCAAAAGAAAAATTAGAAGAATTCGTTAATTATTTAATTGAAAGAAGAATCTAATTGGACCTCTTTCTTTAAAGAGATGGAAAAAGTAATTTTGGTTAATAAAAAAGATAAAATGATTGGAGTAGAAGAAAAAATGAAAGCCCATCTTCAAGGGAAATTACATCGAGCCTTTTCTATTCTTCTATTTAATAAAAAGGGGGAAATTTTAATTCAAAAAAGGGCCAAATCAAAATATCATTCTTCCGGTCTTTGGACAAACACCTGCTGTTCCCATCCCAGACCAAAAGAAACTTTAGAAAAGGCAGCTAAAAGGAGATTAAAAGAGGAAATGGGAATTACCGCTAATTTAAAAAAAGCTTTTGGTTTCATTTATAAAGCAAAGCTTGGCAATCTCACCGAGTATGAATTTGACCATGTTTTTCTTGGTCGATTTGATGGAGAACCAAAACCAAACAAAAAAGAGGTTGAAAATTGGCAGTGGGTTAAGCTGGCGGATTTAGAGATAGACATTAAGAAAAACCCCCAAAAATATACCCCCTGGTTCAAAATTATTTTAAAAAAAATTGAAAATAATCTGCCTCAGGGTAGATGATAAATATGATTCCAAAAGTAGGTATTTCTCAAATCGGGATAGTCATTCCAAAACATTTTATTGCGGTTAATGAATTGGCTAAAGAAAGAAAGATCCCAGCTAGCTATGCGGTCAACGGTTTGGGAGTGATTGAGGCTAGGGTTCCCTATCAAATTTCCATTGAGGAGTTGGCCACTCAAGCTCTTTTGAAAATTGATTTCCGAGATGTGGAGAGATTTTATATTGGTACTGAATCAGATCCCGATGCTTCTAAACCCTTGAGTGTCAAAATCTTAAATCAAAAAGTGGGCCTAAATAGCGTTCCTTTCCAATATAAATTTGCTTGTCTGGGTGGCCTTCAGGCTCTAATTTCAGCCTGCGAATACAGTCAGGCTCACCAGGGAAAACCAGCAGTAGCTTTATCCGTTGACCGCTCTATTTATCATCAAAAAGACCCAAAAGCTGAGGTTACCCAGGGTTGCGCGGCCGTTGCTTTGCGAATTGAAATGAGGCCAAAAATTTTGAGTTTGGATTATCAAAATTTGGGTCAGTATGCGGTTGATATTGATGACTTTAAAGTTCCAGTTTCTTCATATCCCTTTCCCCAAGTGAATGGAGAACTAACTAAACCAGCTTTTTTGGAATGTCAAAAAAGGGCTGTAGAAGATTGGAAGAAGAAAAATTTTCAATTTTTAAACAAAAAAAGAAAAGACCTTTTAGAGACATTTAATTTCTTTATCCTGCACACTCCCTTTCCCAAGATAGTGGAATGGACGGCTGCTCTTTTTTGGCGGCATGAAAAGTTGAAACAAAAAGACCATATTACTTTGGCTCAATGTCTTAAAAAACCCAGTCTTTTTTCCGAATACAAAAAAGAACTTGATGAAGTCAGAAAAACTCCAGAATTTCAAAAATTTTTCAGAGAAAAATTCAGCCCTGGCCTAAAATATAATCCCTATATTGGGAACTCTTACACCTCTTCCATTTTTATTTCTTTGGTTGGCGCTCTAGAAAGAGCTGAAAAAAATCAGCAGATTGGCATCAATGGCTATGGTGGTGGCGCCAGCTCAATTTGTATTAGAGGGATAGTAACCTCAACCAAAAAATTTAAAAGCGATCTCAAAAATCAACTAAAAAAGGGGAAAAGACTAACCATCAAACAATACCTAAAATGGAGAGAAAGCCAATAATCTCTAATTTCCGAACAGAGTCTTCGGCTATTCCTCAATTTCATCAATTTTCTCTGAAAGGAAAAATAAAAATTATAAAAGAACATGTTTCTTTAAATAAAGAAGACTTAAAATTAATTCATCAATATCAAAAATTGCCTGATTTTATTGATTTTGAGAATAATATTGGCCCTTTTAAAATTGCGACCAATTTTTTAGTGAATGGTAGAGATTATTTTGTGCCCATGGAAATTGAAGAACCATCAGTAGTAGCGGCTGCTTCTCGGGCAGCAAAACTAATCAGAGAAGGTGGAGGTTTTAAAGGAAAATATTTAGGAAATCAAATGATAGGCCAATTACAGTTATTTGGAATAAGAAATTTTAAAAAAGCAAAAGAAAAAATTTTGAAGAATAAAGAAGAGATTTTAAAAATAGCCAATAAAACTAATCAATTTCTTTTAAAAATTTCTGGCGGAGCAAAGGACTTGAAAGTGAGAAGGGTAAAAAATTTCTTAGTGTTGCATTTATTTATTGATCCCAAAGATGCCATGGGAGCCAATATTGTCAATACGATGTTAGAGGAAATTTCTCCTTTTATCAAAAAGATTTCCAGCGGACACGTTGGAGCTAGAATAATTTCCAATTTGGCGGAAAAAAGAATTGTTTTTGTTGAAGGCAAAGTTCCAATTGAGAAATTAAAACTAGGGAAATTTTCTGGAGAAAAAGTGGCTGAAGGAATTTTAAATCTCCAGAGATTGGCTGAATTGGACATTTATCGAGCAGTCACTCATAATAAAGGAGTAATGAATGGTATTGACGCTGTAGCTTTGGCCACCGGAAATGATTTTCGGGCCATTGAAAGCGCAGTTCATAGTTTTGCCTTTAAAAATGGAAAATATAAACCCATCACCAGCTGGGAACTAACAAATAATTTTCTCAAAGGAGAAATTAAAATTCCTTTACCAATCGCTACTGTTGGTGGCGCAACTGGAACAAAAAAAGCAAAATTAGCTCTGAAAATTTTGGGAGTAAAAAATGCCCAAGAATTGGGAATTGTCGCTGCCTCAGTTGGTTTAGCCAACAATTTAGCTGCCCTCTCGGTTTTGGGAACCGAAGGCATCCAAAAAGGTCATATGAAATTGCATAAAGAATTTTTAAAAACCATCAAAAATGGTAAAGGTTAGTGCCCCAGGAAAAGTTTATTTGATTGGGGAACATGCCGTGGTTTATGGTCAACCGGCAATAATCGCTTCGGTTAATAAACGGACATATGTGAGTATAGAGCCCTCTAAGAAGATAACTTATCGCGATTTAGGTTGGCCAGATATTTCCCATACCTGGAGCGTCAAAGAGCTTTTTGGAATAACTGAAAAAATACTTAATCTTTGGGATACCTGCAATAATAAGCAAAACTTTTCTGAACTTTTTAATTTTATTAAGAAAAATGGCTATGAAGGTTATCGAGCTTCTGTTGTTGGTATTGCCATGAAGAGGTTAGGAGTTAAAGAGGGATTTTCAATAATAATCGATAGCCAGATTCCGGTTGGTGCCGGACTGGGATCATCAGCCTCAAGAGCGGTTTCTATAACTAAAGCCATTGCCCAGTTTTTCAAGAAAAAAATTTCTTTAGAGAGAATAAACGAAATTGCCTATCTCCAGGAAAAAGTAATTCATGGCATACCCAGTGGTGGAGATAATTCTACTTGTTGTTTTGGCGGCTTGGTTTGGTTCAAAAAAACTCAACCAAGCAACGAAATCAGGTTTTTAAAGAAGGAAATTCCTTATAAACTCGAAAACTTTGTTTTTGTCTATACCGGAGAACCAAAAAAGACAACCGGAGAAATGGTTCAATTAGTAAGAGAACTAAAGGAAGAATATCGAGCAGAAAGAATAAAAAAAATAGGTGAAATGAGTTATGAGATGTTAGAGAGTTTAAAAAGAAAGGATTTCAAAAGGATGAAAGAAATAATAAACCAAACTCAAAAAAATCTGACTGAACTGGGAGCTTCAACAAAAGAAATAGATAAAGTGGTTAAAGCTGTTCAGAAAGTTAGCGGGGCAGCAAAATTGTGCGGCGCCGGTGGTGGCGGAATAGTTTTATGCTACCATGAAGAAAAAAAGAAATTAATTGATTTAATAAGAAATATCGGCTATGATCCCTGGGAAATGGATCTGGCAGTTGAAGGCGTGAGAATTGAAAGAGATGATAATTAATTATAAGTAAGATGAAAAAAATCGTTGTATCGGCGCCAGGGAAATTGATGTTGTTTGGGGAACATGCCGTAGTTTATAATCGGCCTTGTTTGGTTGGTGCTGTTAATCAACGATTGTTTGTTGAAGCGGAAAAAATTTCTGAAAAGAAAATTTTTATTTCAGCTCCAGACCTGAAAATCTCAGATTTCAGCGTTTCTTTAAATGATTTAAATAAAGAACAACCAAAAGAAGTCAAATTTGTTTTGGAAACAGTAAAGAACTTTTTCCAGAAATACAATATTGAATCGGGATTAAAAATAAAAACCGAAAGTCAAATTTCGAGTGAATATGGTTTTGGTTCAAGCTCGGCAGTAACGGTTTGTAGTATAAAAGCTCTTTCTGGACTTTTTCAGATAGAAATGAAAGAAAAAGAAATTTTTGATTTAGCTTATAAAACAGTTTTGGCTCTTCAAGATGTGGGATCAGGTTTTGATATTGGAGCTGCTATTTATGGCGGAGTGATTTATTTCTTAACTGGCGGTAAAATCATTGAGCCATTAAAGGTGAAAGACATTCCTTTAATAGTTGGTTATACTGGCTTTAAGACCAGTACTTCAGAAATTGTCAAGCAGGTTAAAGCAGAAATGGAGAAAAACCCAGAATATTATGAAAATCTCTATAATCAAATTGCTCAAATTATTGAGAAAGCAAAAGCAGCAATGGAAAATTCCAATTGGCCAGAAATTGGTAAATTGATGTCAGAAAATCAGGAAATTTTAAGAAAATTTAAGACACCCTCTAAAGAATACGGTGTTTCTTCAGAAATCATTGAAAAACTGATTGACGCTTGTCAAAAAGCTGGCGCTTTTGGTGCCAAATTATCTGGTGCTGGAGTGGGAGATTGTATTATTGCTTTGGGAGAGGATAAAGAAAAAATTGAAAAAGCAATAAGCCAGGCTGGAGGCAGGCCGGTTTCGGTTAAAATTGATTATCAGGGTCTAAAAATTGAAAAAATATGGTAAAAAAAGCTACTGCTTTAGCCAATGCTAATATTGCCTTGGTCAAATATTGGGGCAAAAGAAATGAAGAGTTAATTTTACCATATAATAGCTCTATTTCAATGACTTGTGATGGCCTTTTTACAACGACCACGGTAGAGTTTTCAGAGAAATATAAAGAGGATATCATTATTATTAATGATGAAGAACTAAAAAAAGACGAAAAAAATATCTTAAGCCATTTAGAGAAGATAAGGAAAATGGCCGGGATAAAAGAAAGAGTCAAAGTGGTTTCAGAATCCAATTTTCCGGTAGCTGCTGGTTTGGCTTCTTCAGCCAGTGGATTAGCCGCTTTAACTCTGGCAGCAACAAAAGCGGCTGGTTTAGATTTGAATCAAAGAGAACTTTCTATTCTTGCTCGTCAAGGTTCAGGATCTGCCTGTCGTTCCATTTATGGTGGTTTTGTTGAATGGTTAAAGGGAGAAAAAGAAGATGGTAGCAATAGTTATGCCAATCAGATAGTTGATAAAAACTATTGGCCAGAATTTAGAATAATTGTTACCATTTTGACTGAAGCAAAAAAGAAAATTAGCAGTCGGGCCGGCATGGTTCAGACAGTTAAGACCTGTCCTTTTTACCAGGGATGGTTAAAAACCGTTGAGGAAGATTTAAAAATTGTTAAAGAAGCTATTTTACAAAAGGATTTTCCAAAATTAGGAGCCCAGGCTGAATATAATTGTCTAAAGATGCATGCTTTAATGATGACGACAAAACCATCAATTATCTATTGGAGGCCAGCAACAATGGAAGTTATCCAAAATGTTTTAGCTTGGCGCGAGGAAGGATTACAATGTTACTTCACTATTGATGCCGGGCCCAATATTAAAGTTTTATGCCTGAAAAAAGACAAAAAAGAAATAAACAAACGACTTTTAAGATTAGAAGGGGTGATTAAAACTATAATTGCCAAACCTGGGGATGACGCCAAAATAATTGATAAATATTTATTTTGAGAATCAGCAACTCTACTCCTCAAGTACATTAACTGTCCAGGTTCTTGATTTCTTGACCTGAATTGAGGTAAGATAAAAAAGTAGATTGACAACATAAAGAAATTGGTTAAAATGAAATTCTTTTAGTTGCCTTTTTGATTTCAGAGGAAGCCAGTTTTATCACCGGAGGGTTGGCAATCTGAGCAATTATGAAAAATTCTTTAAGTTATTTTTTTATTAGAGAGAGAATTCTTAAAGAAAAGGGGGGGAAGATTTTTGGTTTTACTTTGACTTCTCCTACTTTCCCCCCACCAATTAAAAGAGAAAATATTTTAAAACTCTATCCCCGTTCCTTTTCCTATTCTCCTTCTGGTGGCGATTTTTCTTTGAGAGAAATTTTGGCTAATTTTTACTCAAAAAAATGGAATACTTCATTAAAAAAAGAAAATGTATTTGTTGGAAATGGAGGAAAGGAAGTTCTTTTTATTTTATTTCAAATTCTTTTGAAAAAGGGGGGAAGCAATAATGGCCTTCTTATTTAAGAATGGCAAAGATGGCCAGAGGAAATTTAAAGATTTTTAAAACCTCAGAAAGGGAAAGTTTTTATTTAGATGTTGAAAAATTGGCAAAAAAGATTTCTTCAAAAACAAAAGTTTTGATTTTAAATACCCCTTGTAATCCAACGGGAAGAGTTTTGAAAGAAAAGGATGTCAAATTTTTGGCTGAACTTTCCTTAAAGAAAAATTTTATTTTAATTTCAGATGAAGTTTACGAAATTTATGATTTTGAAAAAATTTATTGTTCCTTTTTGAAATTTTTTCATAAAAATATCTTTTGTGTTTTTTCTGCCTCAAAAATTTTTTCTCTTTGTGGCTGGAGATTGGGTTGGGGATTTGGAAATGAAAATATAATTAAGGAAATGAGAGATTATCAATCCAATCTTTCAACTTCTCCCTCAACCTTTTCCCAACTAATGATTAGGGAACTTTTTAAAAATGAAAAAGAGGTTTTAAAATATTTTGAGAAAAATGAAAAGATGGCTAAAGAAAGAAGAGATTTCGCCACCTCTTTTTTGAGAAAGAAAAAGATTGATTTTATTTTTCCTGAAGGAGGAATTGCCATTTTTGTTAAAATCCCAAAAAATTTAAAAGATTCTTTTTCCTTTGCTGAAAAATTATTATTAAAGGAAAAGGTTTCAGTTGCTCCGGGAGAAATTTTTGGCCAAAAAAATTATTTTCGGATGAATTTAGCCGTGCCCCTTGAGGACCTAAAAGAAGGCTTAAAGAAAATTGCCAAATTTTATTAAAATGCTTTTAGATAAACAAAAAATTAAAGAAATTATACCTTATCAAGAGCCATTTCTGTTTGTTGACGGAGTTGAGGAAATAGGTGAAAACAAAATTTCTGGTTTCTATCAAACTTCGCCAGAGGATTATTATTTTAAAGGTCATTTTGTTGATTTCAAAATTATGCCAGGGGTCTTAGTTGTTGAAGCCTTAGCCCAGCTTTCAACAATTTTATTAAGAAAAAAAATTGGAGCTGAGCACAAAAAATATCATTTTTTAGCTTACGATGTTAGAGGTTGCCAATTTTTGAAACCCATTTTCCCTGGAGATAAAATTATTTTAAAAGCTGAAGTTTTAGGAATTTATCCAATAAATTCAACAAAAATTGCCCATGTGAAAAGTCAGGCCCTAGTTGAAGATGATTTAAAATGTGAAGCCAGATTTTCAGTAGCCATTGTTGACAAAAGAGAATTTGAAAAAAGGTAAAATAAATGCCATGGCATTTATTTTACCCATCTTTAGCTTTTATGTTTGAGGATAATAAAGTTTGTCAGATTTTAAATATTAAATATCCAATCATTCAGGGAGGGATGGCTGGGATTTCAGAAGCTAATTTGGTTTCAGCTGTTTCTAATGCTGGGGGTTTGGGAACAATTGGTTCTGGATTAATGCCAGAAAGTTGGTTAGAAGAAGAAATTAGAAAAACAAAGGAATTAACAAAAAATCCTTTTGCTGTCAATTTATTTTTGCAGAATCCAAAAATTGAAGATTTGGTTAAAGTGATTATTAAATATCAGGTCTCAATTGTCTTCACTGGCGGTGGAAATCCTTTACCTCTCTTTCCCTATTTACAGGCAGCTGGAATCAAAATCATTCCAGTTGTCCCTTCACCAAGATTGGCTAAAAAAATGGAAGATAATGGAGCAGATGGAGTAGTGGTGGAAGGATTAGAATCTGGGGGTCATATTGGTGAAAATACCACTTTTTGTTTAATTCCCCAGACGAAAAAATTACTCCAAAAAATTCCTTTAATTGCTGCTGGGGGAATTTATGATGGAAAAACAGCCAAGGCTGCCTTATTGCTGGGAGCTGATGGTATTCAAATGGGAACCAGATTTTTGGCTTCAAAAGAATGTATTATTTCTGAGGCTTATAAAAATAAAATTATCGAAGCTACTGCCGATGATATTGATGTTGTTTTGAGATTTACTGGCCATCCTCTGAGAGTGATTAAAAATAAATGGTCAGAAGAGATGAAAAAATTAGAAGAAAAAGGGGCTTTTCCTGAAGAAATAAAGGCAGAAAAAATTGCTGGCTCTTTAGCTGGAAGGGACATTGAAAATATTCCCCTATTAGCTGGGTTGTCAGCAGCTGGAATTTCAGAGATTAAAAATTGTCAAGAGATAATTGAAGAAATAGCCAAAGTTCTATGAATAGAGGAGTTTCTTGGTTTTCTAAGATTTTTTTAAAACCGATTGTTGATAGAATTTTGATTAAAGAAGTTAGAGGATTAGAAAATATCCCTAAAGGAAATTTCATTTTAGCTGCCAATCATCAAAGTCATTTGGATCAAATAGCCACTGGTTATGTTTGTGTTCCCAGAAGATTTCATATGATTGGTCAGACCGATCGCTATAGTGGCCTAACCAAACTCTTTTTATACTTCCTTTACTTCATTGCTGGAGTAATTCCCTTAAACAGAGAAAAAGAAGAATCCAGAAAAAAAGCCTTGGAAGAGGCAGTAAAAGTTTTAAAAAAGGGAGATATCTTAGTTATTTACCCTGAGGGGACAAGAACCAGAACTGGGAAAATGGGAAAAGGGAAATTGGGAGTAGCTAAGATTTTTCTTAGAACTGGCCTTCCAATTTTGCCAGTGGGAATTAAAGGAACATTCAATTTGCTTCCTCCTGGAGGAAAATTAAAAATAAAAAGGGAGATTGAAATTAGAATTGGAAAACCACTTTATTTTGAAGAAGAATTTGAAAAGGCCAAGAATTTAGATTGTAATTCAGAAAATTATCAAAAAATCCTTCAATCAATTACTGATAAAGTAATGCAAGAAATTAATAATTTAATTGAATAAGAGTTCCTAAATTAGAACAAAAATGAAGAAACTTAAACAATTTAAACAAATTATTAAGAATCTGAAACCTTATCATCCTGAAAAGATTATTCTTTTTGGTAGTTATGCTTGGGGCAAACCTAGCAAAAATAGTGATATTGACATTTTAATAATTAAAAAAACTAAAAAAGATTATTATAAACGGATTCCCGAAGCAAGGTCATATTTACACAATATAGATCAAGCCTTCGATATTTTAGTGATGACTCCAAAAGAGATAACCAAAAGATTAGGGTTAGAAGATTTCTTTATAGAAAATATTATAAAAAAAGGCAAGGTTTTATATGAAGCAAAATAATCAAAAACTAGCTCAAGAATGGTTTGAAATTGGGGATAATGAACTTGGCTTTGCTAAAGCTGGTTTTGAAGAATTGAAATCTTTTTATCCCCAAATTTGTTTTCAGTGTCAGCAGGCGGTTGAAAAATATCTTAAAGGATTTTTGATTTACCATCGAAAGAGCTTTCCTAAAATCCATGATTTAACTCAGCTGACTAAGCTTTGTTCGAAAATAGACAAGAGATTTTTAAAATTTTTAAAAGAAACTGATATTTTAGGTCAATATTATTTAACTTCAAGATATCCCTTAGAATATCGGCCAGCTGGTAAATTCGAAGCCAAACAAGCCCTTCAAATAGCAGAAAAGATTATTTATTTTATTCGAAATGAAGTTTCTAAAAAATGATATGACTATCAAAAAGATTTTAATCGCCAATAGGGGAGAGATAGCCTTAAGAATAATAAGGAACTGTAAAGAGATGGGAATTAAGACTGTTGCCCTTTGCCCTTTACCAGGCCAAGAATCAGATTTTTTGGAAACAAGTTTAGCTGATGAATATTATTTTTTGGAAAAAGAAGGAGCAGCAGGTTATTTAGATGGGAAAAAAATTGTCGAAATTGCTAAAAAAGCTAAAGTAGAAGCTATTCATCCTGGCTATGGATTTTTGGCTGAAAATTGGAAGTTTGCTAAGCTTTGTAAAAAAAATGGAATAAAATTTATTGGCCCCCATTTTAAGACCTTAAAAAAATTAGAAGATAAGATTGAGGCAAAGAAAATTGCTCAAAAAGTTGGTATCCCTACATTACTGGCTAGCGACGAATCCATTAAAACCAAAGATGATCTTTTTAAATGGGCTTTGAGAATCAGACCGCCATTTGTTTTGAAAGCTCGAAAAGGAGGGGGAGGAATTGGAATTAGAGTAGTTAATGGTCAAATTAGCTTTGGAGAACTTTTTTCCACTGCCCTTTCCCTTCAAAGACAAATAGGGTTAGCCTTTTCAGAAGTTGATTTTTTTCTGGAAAAGTATCTCCCGGAAGTTAAACACATTGAGTTTCAGATTTTAGGAGATGGGGAAAACTTTTTGCATTTAGGAGAAAGAGAATGTAGTATCCAAAGGAGATTTCAAAAATTAGTTGAGGAAGCTCCTTCTCTTTTTTTAGACGAAAAAAAACGGGAAGAAATGGGAGAGTTGGCAATAAAATTGGCTAAAGAATTGAAATATCGAGGAGTAGGAACTGTTGAGTTTTTAATGACTCCTGATAAAAAATTTTATTTTATGGAAGTTAACCCTAGACTTCAGGTTGAACATCCAGTAACGGAAGCTATAACCGGAATTGATTTGGTTGAGCAACAAATTAGAATTTGTCAGGGAGAAAAAATCAAATTTTCCCAAGAAGATATTTCCTTTTCTGGCTGGGCAATGGAATTGAGAATAAATGCTGAAGATCCTTTAAAAAATTTTCAGCCGAGTTCAGGAAAAATTGAAAAATATTTCCCTCCTGGTGGTCAGGGAATTTTTTTACATACTTTTTTACATGAAGGTCAAGAAATTTATCCTTATTTTGATTCACTTTTGGCAAAGTTGATTAGCTGGGGGAAAAATCGGGAAGAAGCCATTTCAAAATTGAAAAGGACCTTAACTGAATTCATTATTGAGGGAGTGGCCACTAACATTCCCTTTTTCAAGGTCCTTTTGGAAAATGAAGATTTTCTTAAAGGAAAATTTACCACGGATTTTATTGAAAAAAGTGGAATTTTGAGAGAATTAAAACCTGAAGTTCAAAAAAGAATTAAAATTAAAGAAAAAATTGAAGAAGAGGAAATTGCCGAAATTATCTATCAGATTTACCAAGCTTTAAAGAGTTCTCAAATTCCTCCAGAAAAAGAAGTTTCAAATTGGAAAATGGCTGAGAGATTGAAACTTTATGAAATTTAAATTGAAAATTAAAGGAAAAGAATATGAGGTTGAGATTTTAGAAAAAGAGGGGGAAATAAAAGTAAAAGTTGGAGGAAAAGAATTTTCCTTCAGAGAAAAAGAAAAAGAGCCTTTAGCCCAAACAATTTTTCCAAAAAGGGATTTTTCAAAAAAAGAGATTTTAACTCCGATTTCGGGAGTAATTTCAGAAATTTTTGTCAAAGAGGGAGATTTAGTAAAAAAGGGGCAAAGGGTTTTAATTTTATCTTCAATGAAAATGGAAAATGAAATTTGTTCTGAATTTGAAGGAAAAGTTGAAAAGATTTTAGTCAAAAAGGATCAGAGAGTGAAAGAAAAGGAGGTTTTAATGATTTTGAAATAATGGAATTTGAAATTTTATCTTTCAAAAAAATATCTTCAACCCAAGATTTAGCCAAAAAATTGGCCAAAGAAGGGAAAAAACCTTGGACAGTAATTTTAGCTGAAGAACAAAAAAAAGGTCATGGAAGAAGAGAAGGAAAATTTTGGTATTCTCCAAAAGGAGGTCTTTATTTTTCAGTTATTTTGCCAAAAAGCAAAATTGAAGACCTTCAGAGCTTAACCATTTTAGCTGCTTTTGTAATTGCTAAAATCATCAAAGAAAATTTTAATTTAGAGCCTTTTATTAAATTGCCAAATGATGTCTGGGTAAATGGTAAAAAAATTGCTGGAATTTTAACTGAAAATGTTATTTTGGGTCAAGAAGTTAAATCGTCAGTAATGGGCATTGGAGTAAATACCAATATTGGAAAATTTCCAAAAAAATTAGAAAATATCGCCACTTCCCTTAAAATAGAGTTGGGAAAAGAAGTAAATAATCAAAAGATTTTAAACCAATTTCTTCAAGGCCTAAAAGAAAAATTAAAAACAATTAGTAAGTAAAAATTAAATTTATTTAAAAATAGCTGCCGGATTCCCCCGGCTATTTTATTTTGATTGATGATATAGTAAATTAAAATTAGTCAAAAATTAATTAATAAAAAAACGGCTTTTGAAATAATGATTAAGCTATGAGGCTACTCAGTGACAGCTTCTAAATCATTTTCGGGTTGGGCTATTATGATAAAAACTGTTAAAAATAAAGATAAATTTATAAAAGAAAATTTTGCCCAAAATGTTTGAAGGGAATTTCTTTTTTACTACCCTCTTTTTATTCGAGTTCCTCTTTTAAAAGTTTTTTGAGGGTTTCTTCTGAAATACAAGGGCAAATGGAAGGCGAATTTAGTTTCCATTGCCCTTTATCTTTTATTAGTTCGAAAGTTATAGTTTCAGTTTGAGTTTCAAAATTATATTCGACCACGGAAGGATCAGCTAAAGGATTATAAAAATTATCACAATCAAAACTTACAATTACTCCTTCCACTCCTGGAGTGGCAGTAGGTACTTTCTGAATTACTTTTTCATTTTTAAATCCAGTATGCCCAGAAGCAATTCCCTCTTTACGGAAATATCTAACCTTGACAAAATAAGAATTTTCATTTTTTTCTGAAGGATAATCATCTAAGATTTCATATTTTTTAACGACCATTGCTAAATCTCCTTCCTAAACAAAATCTGTAGGAAAACCAGAGGAAAGGGTATAATACTTTTCAATCTCTGGAGCTTCTTTTGCTATTTTACCTCCTAACCTTGCCCCAGCTATATCTGCTTCAAGGAATCTCTCCACAACTTCTCTGGGAGTTAAATATTCTTCAGACTTTGTTTCTGTTTCATATTTTTCTTTTAATTCTGTAATTTCTTTTTCATATTCAAATGTTTTTTGGTTAAACAAATTAGCCAATTTCCAGTAATCCCTTATTAGTTCTTTTTTCTCTCTTTGTAAAGCAGTAAGTTCTTTTGAAGCATCTTTTATTTCTTTTTAAGCTCAGAGATTTCTTTAAAACAAAAACTGATTATTGAAATTAAAAAGATAATCACAAAAATAGAAATTAGTTTTAGATATTTTTCTTTTTCCATAACTTTTTCTCAATTTTATTCTATCGAAGGAGAATAATTTGGCCAAATTTTTTAGGTAATTTTAAAAATGAATTTTTTTCTAAAAACAAAATCCACTTTATCTCTTCAATCCCATCCTATAACGATTTCATAAAATTTTACAAATATGAGTGACAGTAAAATCTTTAAGGCAATTGGTAAATTGGAAAAATATCCAACTAATTTATTTGAAGTCGGGTTTTGAGTATTTGTTTTTTGAGTATTTGTTAATAAATAAATTTTGTTAACAATTCTTAACAAAGCGTTAAATTAAAGTTAGAAAAAAATAAAAAGACAGCCTTTATTTTTAGACTTAGCAGTTGGAAAAGAGCCTAAAAACAAAAAAGCCGTCTTTTATTGAGTTATGGTAAATAAATTTTACTTTTGACAAAATCTCCTCTTAAGGAACACGCCAATCTGTTCTATCTTTGTTCTACTCCTTGACTGGACTTTTAGGATTTACTAAAAAGAAAATAGAACCTTTAATAGCTCATTAAAAATAGAATAAGGAAATCCCCGGGATAGCTAATTTGTTTATCAACTTAAATTGGTAGCCAAATTAGCTATCCTGGGGAGAGATATAATGGTCTCAGTGAGATAGGATGGTCTAAGAAAAGGAGGTGAAGTCTATGTGTTATGGACGTCGGGGATGCGACTTACCGATAAAGAAAAAAGAGGAAGTAGAAAAATCATCCTCTATGAGAGGAAGGATGTCTGAAGAAGTCAAAAGAAG
>JASEJS010000006.1:0-3798 GCA_030016765.1 Patescibacteria group bacterium | reverse complement strand
GAAGAAGTCAAAAGAAGGCAAGAAGGCCCAAAGAAAAATAGATAAAAGGAGAGAAATATTTCAAAAGAGATATTTTCTCTTTCTCTATTTTTCCAGATAAAAGAAGTCGAGAGGTGAGAAAAAAATGTTAGCCGAATGGTTAATAACTCTAGAGTGTAATTATTCTTGTCCATATTGTTATCTATCTAAACAGAGGAAGATTTCAGATAATCAGGGAAGGGTAAGGGAGATTCTAAAGATTTTAAAAAAGAGCGGTTTTTCTGAGCTTGATATAAGCGGGGGAGAGCCATTTCTCGCTGAGAATGCTCTAGTTCAGGCAGTGAATTTTTGCACTACACATGATTTAAGAATCAGAAGCATCAGCACCAATGGAACAATCTTTAGTTCAAAAGTTGTCTCCTCTCTTAAGGAAGTAAGTGATTTTGTCTTACAAGTAAGTTTAGATGCAGCAACACCTGCTACCTATCAAACGATGCGTAACTCTAATTATTTCAACCCACTAATCGCTAATGTTCAATCTTTCATTGGAGCTGGTTTAGAAGTTTTTCTGGGGATAACAGTGACTAAAGTTAACTATAAAGAAATAGCTATGGTGATTGAGTTAGCGGAAAAAATTGGAGCGAGAGGAGTTTCTCTCGGCGGTTTCATTCCCCTAGGAGAAGGTAGTCGACTCATAAGTTGGTGTTTGAGTAAAAAAGAAATGGAGGAAGTTTTCTCTATATGTAAAAACGTAAGCAAAAAAATAAAAATAATTGGATTAGGAGATAATAGCTGTCCTGCCGGCGTCGATAAATGGTGTGTGTTACCTAACGGAGATTTATATCCTTGTGCTTTATTGGTGAATTTCGAGGAAGGTAAAGTTGGCAATCTTTTCCAGAAAGACAAATTTCCTCCTTTGGGTGAATGGCTTCAGAAATTTTTAGAATTTCAGCCTCCTCTGAAGTGTCAAAATTGTTATTTACCAGCTTTGTGTTACGGTGGATGCAAGGCTGCTCTTTACGCTAAGGACCGTAGTTTTCCAGAGAATCCGCTTCCGCTTTGTACTATTACAAAAACAAAAGAAAAAGGGTAGGTTGGTTATTAAAGGCGAATTCTTCCTACCCATTTTTTATTTTGAAATGAAATTTTGACGGAGACTTTTTTCTATTTGGCTACAGTGAAATGGAAGACTTGGAGTCTTTCAGTTAAACTTCTGCAAAATGACCTCGGAACTGTTTGTTGAATAATCTCTCTTTGCCGATTATTAGTTTTTGTGTTATGACGATATAGGATATGGTAGAGATTTTTAGGAGTTAAAGTTTTTCACCCCTATCTCCTCAATCCTACCATATGTATTTTAGAAAGAACTATCCATTACTGTTAATAATGTCAGGAAATTTTATAAATATGACTTACAATAAAATCTTTAAGGCAATTGATAAATTGGAAAAATATCCTAACTATTTTTGTAAAAGCAGAAAACTGCGTCAACGATTAGTAAAGATTGCAAAAACGACTAAACCAATAAAAATATTAAAGAGACCCGTATGGATTATTAGACATTCTTTAATTAAAGATAAATTAGCAATTAGACCTTTTGGATTGATTTTTATTTCTAAAAAAATTCCTAAAGAACTTCGAGAGGTTGTTGTGAAACATGAGATAATTGAGGAAAAATATGAATTCCTATCAAAAAGAAAAGCTCATACAGAGGCTATTAAAGAAGAGTTACAATATGCTAAGAAAAGAAAAAAATTGGAAAAGCTATTGAATTTTCTTAAGAGAAAATATCCAAAGATCTATTCAGAAAGGGTAAGAGAGTTGTTTTGTTCAGCTCAGATCAGATATAATAGATAAATATATATGGTTAAGAGTACCCTGTCCTCTTATGCTTTGAATGATACTGATTTATCTTGACTGGCAACATCGATTGGCAACGTCAAACGTTGCTAAGTTGTCATTTAGAGGAAAAATGGTGAGAAAAATAATTATTGATAAATTCTTTGGAATTTCTTAGAATGAAAGTGATGGAAGTTAAGATTTTTAATCAGAAGAAAGATATCAGTTTATTTTTTAAAGGTTCGAAAATAAAAGCCCAATATTTTGTTGAGCTTTTTAATTAAATAGGCGGTCTTTTTATTTAAACTCTTAGCTAAAAATAAAAAACCGCCCTTTGGCTAATGACTAAATTTCCTCATTGGCAGAAATTCCTGTCAAGATTTAAATTGGGGAAAAGTGAGAAAATTTCCTTCAAAGAGGAACATTCCGAAAGTGAAATTAAGAAAAACATTAAAGAGTTATTAAATTATGTTGAGCAACAAGGACTTTATCCTGAAATTAAAATAATTGAGGCTAACGAACCAGAGGCCATTGTAAATGGGAAAAGAGTACTTTTATTTTGTTCACTTAATTATCTTGGATTAGCTAATCATCCGAACGTCAAAAAAGCAGCAATTGAAACAATTCAGAAATATGGCGTCGGGGCAGGAGGCTCACGATTTGTGTCTGGAAATTTTGAACTTCATGAAATTTTAGAAAAGAAAATTGCTGAATTTAAAAAAGAGGAGGCAGCTATTATTTTCCAAACTGGCTATGTTGCGAATATTGGAGTAATTCCTGCCCTTTTAAATCTTCCTAAAATAGGACCCTTTACTTTTTTTTCAAAAAAAAGAGTGATTTTTAGCGACGAATTAAATCACACCAGTATTATCGATGGTTGTAAAATCAGCAAGGCCGAAGTTGTTATTTATAGACATCGAGACATGAAGGATTTGGAGAGAAAATTAAAAAAATATCAAAATCAAGAAAAATTGATAATTACCGATAGTGTATTTAGTATGGATGGTGACATTGCTCCCCTGCCTCAAATTGTACAATTAGCAAATACTTACAAGGCTATGACTATGATTGATGAGGCTCATGCTACTGGAATTTTAGGAGAAAGAGGTGGAGGAGCAACAGATTATTTTCATTTAGAAGGAAAGATTGATGTCGTGATGGGAACTTTTAGCAAGGCTTTTGGGTGTTTGGGTGGATATGTGGCTGGAAAAGAAGATTTAATAAGATATTTAAAAGCAGCCAATCATCCCTCAATTTTCTCAGTGAATTTACCCCCATCAATAGCCGCAGCAATATTGGCTGCTCTTGAAGAAATTCAAAAAAATCCAGATTTAAGAAAAAGACTTTGGGAAAATACAGAATATTTGAAAGAGAATTTGCAAAATTGGGATTTAATACTTTAAATAGCCAAACTCCAATAATTCCAATTTTAATTGGGGAAGAAAAAAAAGCAATTAACTTTGCCAAACTCCTTTTTGAGCGGAATATCTATGCTCCCTGTATAAGATGGCCGGCTGTCCCAAAAGGGAAAGCAAGAATAAGATTTTTAGTAATGGCTACTCATACCAAAGAACAAATTGATGATCTTTTAACAGCCTGCGAAGAAGTGGGAAAACTTCTTAAAATTATCTAGAATCTCGAGTTGATATATGGGAATTTTAGAGATTATTATACTTTTAGCCATTTTTAGCAATTTTACTTTAGGGCTTTTTGTATTTCTAAAAGATCCCTCAAAATTACTCAATCGTCTATTTGGAATTTTTAGTTTATTTACTACTGTCTGGATTTTGACAAATTTTATGATGGGCTTCCAACAAACTCTTTTCTGGTTAAAAAATGCCTATGCCTTTGGTGCCTTAGTGCCAATAAGTGCCCTTTTCTGGGTTTTGGAACTTTGTCAGAAAAAGATAACTAAAAGTAAAATATTTTTCTTTAGTTTCCTCGGCTTTATTTTTTTTATTATTTCTTATATTAACAATT
>JASEJS010000005.1 GCA_030016765.1 Patescibacteria group bacterium | reverse complement strand
TAGACTCGCGAGATTTAGGATCTCGTACCGAAAGGTGTAAGGGTTCAAATCCCTTCCTCGGCATATGCAAAAAAGAAATGAAATTTGCCAGCAATGTGGGTTAAAATCCATTTCCCATGTCCAAAATTGGGTAAAAGAGATTGTAAATTATTTATTGCCCCCTCGATTTCTTAATTTTTTACCGAGAAAAGTTGAAGAATATTTAGGGAAAATAATAGAAAAAATTTTTATTTACTTTCGATTACTTTCTCCTCAAAGAGATTTTTCTTTTTCTGATATTCAACTACGAACCGCTATTTTCATAGAGGAGGCCGAAAAGGAAGGAATCAAATTTCAAGTTCTTAAATCACCATTTAAATATACAAATTACTTTTTGATGCAGATTGGAGAAAAAACTTTTTTCTTTGAAGGATTGCCAAGGGCAGAATTTTTGGATAAAAATTTGAGTCGAATAATTGATGATAAATATTTAATTAAGAAATATCTCAAAAAAAGAAATTTCCCTTTTGTTGAGGGAAATTATTTTTGGTGGTTTCAGCAAAAAAAAGCCATTGACTGGGCTAAGAAATGTTTAGGTTTTCCCTTAGTAGTAAAACCTCATGGTGGTTCTTTGAGCTGGCATGTCACTACCGATATTCAAGATATAGACTCTTTGAAATTAGCTATTAAGAAGGCTATATCCTATTCTCCAATTTTCATTATTGAAAGATTTTTTTCCAAGGCCAATGTTTATCGGGCAACAGTTATAGATTTTGATAATGTTTTTTGTGTCCAGCAGATTCCAGCTAATGTAATTGGCAGTGGTGTTCATACTATAGATCAACTCATTAAAATAAAAAATAATAATCCAAAAAGAGGAAGTCTTCACCAAAGAACCATTCTTCACAAATTAGTT
Organism: Patescibacteria group bacterium; assembly: GCA_030016765.1. Lineage (GTDB taxonomy): Bacteria > Patescibacteriota > Minisyncoccia > Minisyncoccales > JASEJS01 > JASEJS01. The sequence goes on along the minus strand of JASEJS010000005.1, from coordinate 23,352 downwards.
GTTGATGAGACAACTAAAGAATTATTGAAAAGAAAAAACTATCTTCTTTCTTCCATTCTTGAAAAAGGAGAGATTGTCTATTTACAGAAAGATCCTTTTTTGAGATTGGGTGGAGATTTAGTTGAACTAACTTCTGAAGTTCATCCAGATAATCTCCAACTTTTTCGAGAGGTGGCAAAATTTTTTTGGGTTCGGTTAGTTGGAATTGATTTTTTAGCTAGGGATATTTCTCTCTCCTGGAAAAATCAAGAATCTGCCATCTTAGAGTTAAACAGTCTGCCTTGTATTGAAATGCATCATTTCCCTTCCTGGGGGAAACCTCAAAATGTAGCTAAAGCTCTAGTTAATATGGTTTTGAAGTATTATAGATAATTAGGTATGATTAACTCTCAATTTTTAGTTTATTTCTTATTTTTTTTGCTGATTTTAATAATTATATTTTTACCTTTTTATTTTTTATTTACAATTAACATTATTATCATGGCTGGGCATGATCTTCCTACTAGTCAAAAGGCAATTAAAAAAATTATCAAAATAATTAAAAAGAGAAAATATGAGAAAGCCAATTTTTATGATTTGGGTTGTGGAAGGGGAGATGTTGTTTTCGCAATTAAGAAAAATTTCCCTGATTTTTCTGTTCAGGGAATAGAAAAAAGGAGTTTACAGATCTTTTTCACCAAATTTAGAAATTTTTTTCTTAGGCGTGATATAATTTTTCAAAAAAATGATTTATTTGAAATAAGTTTAGAAAAAGCTGATATTATTTATACTTACCTCAGGTACGATTTAATGCCAGAAATTGAAAAAAAACTTAAAAATGAATTAAAAAAAGGAGTTTTAGTAATTACCAACACCACCAGTTTTCCTAATTGGCAGCCTGAAGAGATTCATATTGTTCATCCAAAGCAGCCAAATTTTGAAAAATTATTTGTCTATATTAAAAAATGATTATTCTATCCTTTAACTCCTATTTTTCTTTTCTTTTCCCTTTCAATTTTTGGAATTCTGATGGTTAAGATCCCCTCTTTCATTGTTGCTTCGGCTCGATTGGGATCAACTTCTACTGGTATTATTATCTCTTTAGAAAATGGACCCCAATAACATTCTCGAGTAAAATAATCTCCTTTCTCTTCAAATGGTCTTTCTCTGTTTCCTTTGATAGTGAGCACATCTTTCTCTAAGGAGATATCTAAAAATTCGGGTTTAACTCCGGCAATGGCTGATTGGATAACCAAATCAGTTTCAGTTTGATAAACATCAACTGCTAATTGTCCCTCTGGCTCAAACCATTTTTCCTTCTTAATCTCAATTTCCTCTGTTTCTGATTTCGATTTCTCAACCGGTTTTTCCTCAGATTTTATTTCCACTTTTCTAGAAGATTTTTTCTCTTTGGCCGGTTTGAGTTTCTCTTTTGTTTCTTCCTCAATTGGGATCTCAATTCCCATTCCCTTTTTTAATTTTTCAAAAAAAGACATAATTTTTCCTACGAATTACGAATAACGAAATTAACTGTATTAGTAATGTATCATTTTTATTCGTAATTCGATTAAATTCGTAATTAGTAGGCTTTTATTATATTTTGCATACGCTTTTTAGTTCTTTTAACCTTTTAAAACCAAAAGAAACGGCAATACCTAAAGTAGTTAAAATAATTATTGGAATTGCCAATCTTAAGATTCCCTCAATTTCCATTATAGAAAAATTATAAAGTCCATGCAAGGTTATAGCTAAAAATAAACCAATAGTCAAAAAGATATTTCGCTTTTTAATTTCAAAAAAACTAAGAGCTAGAAAAAAACCCAATATTCCTGAACAGAGGGCATGCAAAAAAGTGGCAGAAATAAATCTGAAAATAGCTAAGGTTAGGGTTTCTGAGATTCCGAAAAAAAATACTTTTGGGGATAAAAAAATCAAGATATTTTCTAGGGCGGCAAAACCTAAACCGGCAATTATCATATAGAGCATAGCATCTATTGGCTCATCAAATTCTGGATTATTTAGAACTTTTTCTTTAACCACTAGATATTTTAAAATTTCTTCAACTAAAGCTACTCCAACAAAGATATTTAAAAAAGAAATTAAAAAAGGAGAAAAAGGTAACTTAGCAGTTTCCTGAAAGAATCCCAACTCAATTAAGGCAGTCAGAATGGCAGCTGCCATTCCATAAAAGAAAATTTTTAAAACCATTGGATTTGATTCGGGATGAACATCTTTCCTTAAATAAAATAAAAGCCAAATAAAACTAGGCAAAAAAGCAAAAATAATAAGAAGAGGATAGCTCATATCATTTTTTAATTATAATTGAAAAATTGATTTTTTTCAATTTTTTGATAAAATAAATTCGATTTGCCGTCATCGTCTAGCGGTTCGGACATTGGCCCTTCAAGCCAAAAACCGGGGTTCAACTCCCCGTGGCGGCATAAACAAAGGGTTTTTATCTCACCGAGCTTTGTTTTGATGCGGGGTTTCCCTGTGCGCCACATGCTAAAGAATTATTTAAATCTCTCTCGGGCTCAAGATCTTCAAAACCCTAAAGAAAGATTTTTATATAGGTGTTTTGAGATTTTCCCCGGTTTTCTCTCCTGGATAACATTGGGAGGAGCTTTTATTTTATCTTGGTTAGCTCCAGCAATAGTCGCTATTTTTATTCTCATTTTCGATATTTATTGGTTGTTAAGGATTTCCTATTTGTCTTTTCATCAGATAGCTAGCTATCTAAAAATGAAAAAACATTTAAGGACCAATTGGCTCTTTAAGCTCGAGAAGATTGGAAATTGGAAGGATATTTACCATTTAATAATTTTACCGATGTATAAAGAGGGAATAGAGACGGTGAGACCTACCTGCCAAGCCCTCTTTGATTCAAATTATCCCAAACAGAAAATAATAGTAGTTTTGGCTACAGAAGAAAGGGCGGAAAAAGAAGCTCAAAAGGTAGCTAAACAAATTGAAAAAGAATTTGGGGAAAAGTTTTTCAGATTTTTAATTACTGTTCATCCTAAAGACCTAATTGGAGAAATACCTGGAAAAGGTTCCAATTTAAATTGGGCGATTAATCAGGCAAAAGAAAAAATAATTGATCCTTTAAAAATTCCCTATCAAAACATTATTCTCTCCGGTTTTGATATAGATACCAGGATTTTCCCCCAATATTTGGCCTGTCTGACCTATTATTATTTAACTACCAAATTGCCTCAAAGAACCAGTTATCAGCCTATTCCAGTTTATAATAACAACATTTGGCAAGCTCCGGCCTTTTCTAGAGTAATTGCTACTTCTAGTACTTTTTGGCAAATGATACAGCAAGAGAGGCCAGAGCAATTAGTTACCTATTCTTCCCATTCTATGCCCTTTAAGATTTTTGAAGAAATTAAATATCCTTCCAATTTAGTTTCAGATGATTCTCGAATTTTTTGGAAATCTTATCTTCATTACAATGGTGATTATCGAGTTTTACCCCTCTATTATCCAGTCTCAATGGATTCGGTGGTGGCTAAGAATTTGTTCAGAACAATTGTCAATCAATATAGGCAACAAAGAAGATGGGCCTGGGGAGTAGAAAACATCCCCTATCTCTTTTATAACTTTTTAAAAAATAAAAAAATCCCTCTTAGAGAGAAAATTCGCCATTCCCTTAATATTTTAGATGGATTTTGGTCTTGGGCTACGGCAGCTTTTTTAATTTTCTTTTTAGGATGGTTACCATTGATTTTAGGAGGGGAGGAATTCAATGTTAGCTTGCTTTCTTATAGTCTGCCAAGATTGACTGGCAATATTATGACCGTGGCTATGATTGGAATGATAGTTTCAGCAATTATTAGTATGTCGCTTTTACCTCCCAGGCCTTCTGGTTATAGTCGATGGAAAAATCTTTCTATGGTTTTGCAATGGCTACTTTTACCAATTACCTTAATTGTTTTTGGCGCTTTTCCAGCTTTGGATGCCCAAACCAGATTAATGCTAAATAAACCTCTTGGTTTCTGGGTAACAGAAAAAATAAGAAAATCCGAAATTCCAAATCCGAAATCCGAAACAAATCCCAAATTCTAAATTCCAATGTTCCAAAAGTGTTTGGGATTTGTGATTTGAGAAATTGGAATTTGTTTAGAATTTAGAATTTCGAATTTAGAATTTTTACTCGAGGTGAATTCTTTGTTGAAATTCTTCTAACTTCCGCCTTAATATTGGGTATTTTTTTAATTCTGGATCTTTGGCTAAAATTTCTTTAGCTGAGTTTTTAGTTTTTTCAACCAAAAAAATATCTTTTAAAGAAGCCATAGCCAAATCTGGAATTCCCCATTGTCTGGAGCCAAAGAGATCACCGGGTCCCCTAATTTCCAGGTCTTTCTCTGCTAATTCAAAGCCATTTTCAGAAGAGAGGAGGGCTTTTAATCTTTGCTGGGTTTTTTTAGACGGAGAATCAGTAAATAGAAAACAGAAAGACTGAAATTTACCCCTTCCTACCCTTCCCCTAAACTGATGGAGTTGAGATAATCCAAATCTCTCTGCTCCCTCAATCATCATCAAAGAAGCATTGGGAATATCAATTCCCACTTCCACCACTGAAGTTGAAACTAAAATATCGATCTTTCTTTCTTTAAAATCTTTCATTATTTTTTCTTTTTCCTCAACTTTCATTCTTCCGTGTAACATCCCAATTTTCAAATCAGGAAAAACTTTTTTTGACAATTTATTATATTCTTCCTTTACTGCCTTAACTTCTGCCCAGCTGGTTATTTTTTGCTGGTTTTTCTCTGGTTCAATTCTGGGGCAAATTACAAATACCTGCTTTCCATTCTTTACTTCTTTTCTTATAAAAGCATAAGCTTTTTGGCGAGCTTCAGGAGGAATCACTTTAGTAATTATTTTTTTTCTCCCTTTTGGCAACTCATCAATTAAAGATAAATCTAGATCTCCATAAATACTCAAAGCTAAGGTTCTGGGAATAGGGGTAGCAGTCATTGACAATAGGTGAGGAATAAGTCTGGTTTTAAATCCTGACTTTTGACAGAGTTTTGCCCTTTGTTCTACTCCAAATCGATGTTGTTCATCTAAAATTACTAAAGCTAAATTTTTGAATTTCACTCCCTCTTGGATTAAAGCATGGGTGCCAACTGAAATGTCAACTTTTCCTTCCGGTTTTTCCTTACTAGTTAATAATCCTATTTTCAAATTAAAATTTTCCAAAAGCTTAGATATATTCTGGAAGTGCTGTTTGGCTAAAATTTCAGTGGGAGCCATCAAAGCTACTTGAAAACCAGCCTTAGCTACATTGAGAGCGGCCATTACTGCCACCACTGTTTTTCCTGAACCAACATCTCCTTCTAATAATCTATTCATTGGTCTTGGTTTTTCTATATCTTTTAAAATTTCCCAGGCCGATCTTTTTTGGGCATCAGTTAATTTAAAAGGCAAAGAATTAACAAATTTTTTTAAAAGAGGAAGATTTAAAGGAATGGGTATAGCTGATTCTTTAGCCAATTTCTGCCTCTCTCTCAAAACAAAAAGGGAAATAATAAAAAGTTCCTCAAAGGAAAATCTCTCTTTAGCTTTTTTTGCCAAATTCAGAGAATCAGGAAAATGAATTTGCCAAAGGGCCTCAGCTAAGGGAAGAAGTTTATTTGATTCTATTATTTTTTCTGGTAGGGATTCGGGGATGGTTTTTCTGAATTTCAATAAAAGAGGCTTGATAATAAACCTCAGCCATCTTGAAGATAACCCCTCAGTTTCTGGATAAATTGGAACAATTCTACCAGTATGAGTTAAACCAATGTCTGATATTGGATGAATTTTCTCATAGGCTGGACTGGATAAATAGAGACCTTCTTTTCCTCGGGTAACTTTACCAGCTAAACAAACCAAATTACCTTCCTTCAAAACATTTATTAAATAAGGCTGATTGAACCAGACCACTTTTATTGCCCCAGTTTTATCTTCAACAATGGCCTGGGTTAAAATCATTCTCTTTTTCCAGGTTTTAGTATTTTTTACTTCTAAAATCTTTCCCTGAATACAACAGGTTTCATTAAGTTTGATTTCAGAAATTAGGATGATTTCTGAAAAGTCTTCATAGCGATGGGGAAAATGGAATAGGAGATCTCTGACATTTTTAATACCCAATTTTCTTAATCTCTTCTGATAGGCAGGACCAACATAAGCTAACTCTTCAATAGGAGTAGAAAGATTCATATTTGAGAATTATTATGCCCTCGGTAGGAATCGAACCTACAATCTGAAGTTCCGCAAACTTCCATTTTTTCCATTAAACTACGAGGGCATTCTTATTTTAATCATACCGCATTTTTAAAAAAATTCAACTTGACACCACTCTCTTAACCTCTATAATTTATAATAAATTCACCATGGTGAAAATATTATAATTTAATGCGGAAAATAACAAAAATAAAGGCCAAATATTATTCCAAAGAGATTTTGAAATATTTACTTTTAATCGGAGCAATTTATATAGCTGCCTCCTCTCCTTATTTTGCCTTAAATTTAGCAAAAAATCTTTCTAAGTTAAAAATTCCTAAGAAAAAACTCCTTCCTGCCTTTTACTATTTAAAGAGGAAAGGATTAATTGAATTAAAAAGAGAAGGTCAAGATATCGCTCTTATTCTTACTAAAGAAGGTGAAAAGCAGGCTGGAAAATATCAAATAAATGATTTAGAAATAGAAAGACCTAAAAAATGGGATAAAAAATATCGATTGGTTATTTTTGATATCCCCGCCACCTCAAGAATAATTCGGGATATCTTTAGGAGAAAGCTAAAGGAATTTGGATTTTACCCTCTTCAAAAAAGTGTTTGGATCTATCCTTTTCAATGCAAAGAAGAAATAGAACTTTTAAGAGAATTTCTGGGGCTAAATAAAAAACAGATTCAAGTTTTAGAAATAACTAAATTAGAAAATGATAAATTCTTAAAAAAATTTTTCCAATTATAATTATACAAATTACACCATGGTGTAATTTGTATAATTTCTTGATGAAATTTTTGGAAAGGGTAAAATAGATTTAAAGAAGGAGGAGTACGTCTAATTGGTAAGACAGAGGATTGCTAATCCTTAGTGGCTTAAAAAACCACTTGTGGGTTCGAGTCCCACCTCCTCCGCAAATTTTATCCTCTGGCTACTACTATTCCCAAAACTTCCTTGGCTCCAGCTTCCCTTAGAACCTTAGCTGCTTCCTCGAGAGTTGAGCCAGTGGTGTAAACATCATCTATCAATAAGATTTTTCTTCCCCGAACTTTCTCTCGATCTCGACAGCAAAATGCTCCTTTAATATTCTCCTTCCTTTCTTCATCATTTAGCTCTACCTGAGGTAGAGTTTCTTTAATTTTAATTAATACATTGCTTAAAATTTGGATATTGAGAAATCTTAAAAGTTCTTTGGCAATCTCTTCTGTTTGATTAAATCCCCTTTGTTTTAATTTCTTTTTTTCCAAAGGTATGGGAATCAAAAAAAATTCAGAGAAATCAGGTAACTTTTCCATTAATTGAAAATGGTCTATGATTAAAGAAGACAAGGTTTTGGCCAACTCTTTAACAAAAGGCTGATATTTAAATTTTTGGATTAAATTTTTAATGAGAGGTTTTTGATAGGAAACAGCAAAATATAAATCGGCTAAATTCCCAGTAGAATATTTTTGATGAAAACTAGAGACTTCCAGAGTGGCTTTACAATCTTCACAAAGATAATCTCCTTCCTTTTGACAGCCTAAACAAAATTTTGGGAAAAGAAGATCTAAAATAAAGTTTTTTCTCCACATAGATTCTCTTTATGATATAATAGAAAAGGAATAAAATCATGTCATTTCCTTTTAGACTAATTCCCAAGAATTCTCTGGGGATAGATATTGGAACTTCTTCAATAAAAATGGTTGAGCTATCTCGTTGGGGAGAAAGAAGGAAGCTGGAAAATTATGGCGAGCTTTCCAGTCAAGCTCTTTATGAAAAACCATTTCGGACCTTTGAAAAAAGTGCCCTTTTGCTTTCCAATCAAGACATTGCTCGGGCCATTACCGCTATTTTAGAAGAAGCTAAAATAAAAACGAGAGAGGTTATTTTTTCCATTCCTGATTTTTCAACTTTTTTTACTACCTTTGAGTTACCCCCAATGACTGAAAAAGAACTTCCTCAGGCAGTTAGATATGAAGCGAGACTTCATATTCCCCTTCCTCTCTCAGAAGTGACCATAGATTGGCGATTAATTGAAGGCCGGCCTTCTCAAAAAACTCCCCTCAAAATTTTATTGGTTTCTGTTCCCAATGAAGTTATCAATCAATATCAGGAAATTGCCAGACTTGCCAATCTCCAATTTCAGGCTCTTGAAGCTGAGGTATTTAGTTTGATCAGGTCTCTTATTGGTGAAGATAAAAGACCAATTTGTCTAATAGATATTGGAGCTCAGAGCACTACCTGTAGCATTGTTGAAAAGGGAATTTTAAAAATAAGCCATAGCTTTGATTTTTCCGGAAATGAATTAACCTCTCAGATTGCCAAATCCTTAAATATTGATTATAAAAAAGCTGAAGAATATAAAAAAAAATATGGTCTTTTTCCTTCCGAGCAAAACATCAGAGAAATTCTTCTTCCATTAATTGATTTCATGTTAAATGAAATTGATAAAATCTCTGGCAATTTTTATCGAACCGAGAGAAAAGGGATAGAAAAAATTATTTTAGCTGGAGGCACAGCTTTACTTCCGGGATTGAAAGAATATTTTTTTGAAAAATTTCAAAAAGAGATTGAGATTGCCAATCCTTTTTCTAATATTTTTTATCCTCCAATTTTAGAAGAGATTTTAAGAGAAATGGGTCCTGCCTATGCTATAGCCGTAGGGACAGCCCTCAGAGGACTGGAATAATTATGATTGAAATAATTCCAAAACCAGCACCAAAAATAATTTCTTGGTTAAATATTTTATTTTATTTCTCAATTGCTCTTTTAATAGCTGTCATTTTGAGCTTCTTTGCTTTAAATCATTTTGTAAAAAAATTAAAAGCTGAATTTCAGGATCTGGAGGCAGTTTTGATTAAACAGAGAACTCCAGCTATAATTAATTTGGAAAAAGAAATTTTGAGTTCCCAACGAAAAATTGAAGATATGGACTTTTTATTAAAAAGACATTTAGCCACTTCTAAAGTCCTTGAATTCTTAGAAAAAGTCACCCATCCCAAGGTTTGGTTTTTCAGTCTTGATTGGAATTCTGAAGAACGCCGGCTTAGAGTTAGTGGTATTACTGAGAATTTCCAAATTTTAGGTCAACAACTCCTTATTTTCCAAGATAACCAATTTATTAAAGAAGTAAATTTATCTAAGATTTCAATTGACCGAGAAGGAAAGATTTCTTTTAATTTTGATCTTCTTTTAGACCCTCAGATATTTGAAAAATGATTAACAAACCCATTTCAATTTCCATTTGCCTTTTCATGAGCTTAATATTAGTAGTAGTTTTGATTTTGCCTCAATACCAGAATTTAAAATCTGTTCAAGAAGAAATTAATCAAAAAAGGGCTGAAATTAAATATAGCCAGGAACATTTTTTAAAACTCAACGAACTCTCCGGAGAGTTGGGAAAATATTCAACTCAGCTTTCGAAAATCGATTCAGCTTTACCTCTTAGTCCTTCTTTGCCTTCCCTTTTTGGATTTTTGCAGAAAACCAGCTCTGAGTCAGGTCTGATTTTAAAAAGATTTGGTGAAGTTACTTCAGAATCGCTGCCAGAAAGAGAAAAAATAAAAGAGCATTCCCTTCCCCTTGCCCTTTCCGGTAGCTATTCTTCCTTCAAGAGTTTTCTTTCTAGTTTGGAAAAAACAGCTAGATTAATTGAAATAGAATCTCTTTCTTTTTCTTCTTTAGAAGGTCCTCCTTTTAATTTTAATTTAAAAATAAAGTTTCATTCCTATTGAAAATGAAAATCGCCTTTTTAGAAAAAAGAAAGAAGCAAAAATATCTGATTTTAACAATAATAATCTTAACCATTTTAATGGGGATTTGGTATGGATTTTTATTAAAACCAAAACCCCTGCCAAAGGTTTTTAAGCCTCCTGAAATAAAAATAAATTTCGAAGTATTAAAAAACCCTTTACTTGAAGAATTGCAACCTTTTGAGGAGATTAAGCCTTTTGAAGAAAAAATTGGCAGAGAAAATCCTTTTATTTCTTATTAACATCGCAAATCGGAGGGGATCGGGGGAACCTTCCGGTTCCCCCGTGTAGGAAAACAGCTTGCCGAAGGCAAGCGTTAGAAACCGTGGGTTTCTAAAGAGCGGTGTTAGCACGATTGCCGAAGGCAATCGATGCGTGCCGCGACCCAACCAAGTCAATGTCTCTAATTCAACAATTGGTTAAAAAAGGAATAATAGATAAAGAAAAAGCCACTTCTTTAGAATATGAAATCAGGAGTACTGGTCAGAAAGAAGAAAAAGTTTTAATTGAAAGGAAAATTGTTTCGGAAGATTTTTTATTTGGTTTAAAATCAGAAAATTTAAAAATTCCTTTAAAGGAAGTAGCTCCAGAGGAAGTTCCTTTAAAAGTTTTAGAGTTAATTCCTGAAGAATCAGCCAAATATTACCAGATGATTCCTCTAGCTAAAAAAGATGAGGTTTTAGAAGTCGGGATGGTTTATCCAGAAGATCTCAAGGCTCAAGAAGCTCTTAAATTTTTGGCCCGTCAAGGAAAATTCAATTATCGAGTTTTCTTAATTACTTTCACTACTTTTAATAACTTATTGAAGCAATATCGAACTTTAAGGAGAGAAGTGACCAGGGCTTTGGAGGAATTAGAAGCTGAATTAAGACCAGAGAGAATTGAACCAGTTCCCAGATTGCCAGCTGAATTTGAAAGATTAGCTGAAGAAGCTCCCATCTCCAAAGTGGTGGCAGTGATTTTAAGACATGCCGTAGAAGGAGGAGCCTCTGATATTCACATTGAACCGACTAAAGAAAAATTAAGGGTGAGATTTAGACTTTTGGGAATTTTACATTCTTCTATTTTTTTGCCCTTAAGAATTCATCCAGCCATTGTAGCCAGGATAAAAATTCTTTCCAATTTAAAGATCGATGAAACTAGAATTCCCCAAGATGGTAGATTTTCCACTAAGATTGATGAAAAAGATATTGATTTCCGGGTTTCAACTTTCCCCACTATTTTAGGAGAAAAGGTAGAAATTAGAGTGTTAGATCCAACTGTGGGATTGAAAGCCTTTGAAGAATTGGGTTTGGTTGGAAGAAATTTTGAAGTGGTTAAAAAAGCCATTTCAAAGCCCTATGGCCTAATTTTGGCTTCAGGTCCCACTGGCTGTGGAAAAACCACTACCTTATATGCTATTTTGCAATTATTAAATAAAGAAGGAGTGAATATTATGACCTTAGAAGATCCGGTTGAATATTTCATTGAAGGAGTTAACCAATCTCAAGTTAGACCAGAAATTGGCTACGATTTTGCCACTGGGCTTAGATATATTCTGAGGCAAGATCCAAATATTATTATGGTAGGAGAAATCAGAGACGAAGAAACAGCAGCTTTAGCTACCCACGCTGCCTTAACTGGCCATATTGTTTTATCCACTATCCACACTTCCAATACTCTCGGAGTGACCCCTCGTTTAATTGATTTGGGAATTCACCCCTTTTTGATTCCTCCCACTTTGAGTGTGGCTTTAGCTCAAAGGCTAGTGAGGACCCTTTGCCCAGATTGCAAACAGAAAAAGGAGCCCAAGCCAAAAATTAAAGAGATGATTTTGAAAGAATTAGAATCTCTGCCACTCTCAGCAAAAAAGGATTTCTCAATTTCAAAGGAATTTTATATTTATGAACCAAAAGGTTGTAGAAAGTGTAATTTCGAAGGTTATTCTGGAAGGATAGCTCTCTTTGAAGTCCTAGCTATGACTGATGAACTTTCTGATATAATTTTGAAAGAACCCTCAGAAACCAGAATTGCTAAAGAGGCCAAGGCCCAGGGAATGATTACTATGAAACAAGATGGAATATTAAAGGCTTTAAAAGGAATTACTACGATTGAAGAAGTCCTAAGGGTAGCTGAAGAAAAATGAAGAAAATTTTATTAATTGAAGACGACCCCTTCTTAATTGATATTTATACTCTAAAACTAAAAGAGGCTGGTTTTTTAGTAGAGGTGGCCACTGATGGAAAAGAAGGGTTAAGAAAAACCAGCGAAATAATACCTGATTTAGTAGTTTTAGATATTGTTTTACCTCAAATTGATGGTTGGGAATTTCTAAAAAAAATTAAAGCTAATGAGGAATTGAAAAAGATTCCGGTAGTGATCCTTTCCAATCTTGGCCAAAAGGGAGAAGTGGAGAAGGGACTAAAACTGGGAGCGGCTAAATATTTAATAAAGGCTCATTATACTCCCAGTCAAGTAATAGAAGAAATAAAAGAGATTTTAGAAAGCTCAAAGCAATAATCTATGGAAAACTATCAAACTCAATTAAAAGAGTTACTAGAAATAACAATTAAAGAGAAAGCTTCTGATTTACATATTTCAGTTGGTCATCCTCCCACTTTAAGAATAACTGACAGACTGACCCCTTTAGTTAGAATGAAAAAATTATCAAATAAAGACTCTCAAGAGTTAGCTTTTCAGTTAATGGATGATCCTCAAAAAGAAAAATTTCTCAGAGAAAAAGAGATTGATTTTTCCTATAATTTTGATAATAAAGCTAGATTTAGAGTGAATATTTTTTTCCAGAGAGGAAACGTCTCTGCTGCCCTTCGTTTAATTCCAGCTAAAATTCCAACCATTGAAGAATTAAATCTTCCTCCAATTTTACATGAGTGGACTCGTCCGAGCCAGGGATTTATTTTAGTTACCGGTCCTTCCAGCCATGGCAAATCAACTACCTTAGCCGCCCTTTTAGATGAAATAAATCATACCAGGGCTGAACATATCATTACCATTGAAGATCCAATTGAATATGTTTTTGAAGCTGACCGATGTATTATTGAGCAAAGGGAGGTTTACCATGATACTTTAAGTTTTGCCAGAGCTTTAAGATCAACCTTTCGCCAAGATCCGGATATAATTATGGTAGGAGAAATGAGGGATCCTGAGACCATGGCTACGGCCATTACTGCTGCTGAAACTGGCCATCTTGTTTTTGCCACTCTTCATACCAATTCAGCTGCCCAGACCATCCATCGGATAGTCGATTCTTTTTCCCCGGCTCAACAAGATCAAATTCGAGCCCAGCTCTCAGGTTCTCTATTGGGAGTGATTTCTCAGAGATTAATACCTAGAATTAAAGGAGGTTTGATTCCAGCCTGTGAGATAATGATATCTACCCCAGCTGTAGCCAACTTAATTCGGGAAAATAAAATTCACGAATTACCTTTAGTCATTGAAACCTCAGCTAAATTAGGGATGATATCTCTGAATAGATCTTTAGCTAATCTAGTCAGAGCAAGAGAAATTTCTTTAGAGAATGCCTTAAATTATTCTTTAGATCCAGCCGAGCTGAGAAAACTAATAAGGTGATACTTCTCCTCTATTTTTAAGAAAGAGAAGAATCAAATTCTGTGAAGTTTAATTATCAAGCTAGGACCAAAACTGGTGAAATTCAATCAGGGATAGTAGAAGCTTCTTCCAAAGAGGCAGCCTTGGCCCTTTTGCAAAAATATAAACTATTTGTTACCTATTTAGAAAAAGCTGAAACTCCTTCTCTTTTGGCTAAAAAAATAAGAATTTTTGGGGGAATTTCTTCAAAAGAAATAATAGTTTTTTTTAGACAACTAGCCATTATGTTTAAATCTAAAATTCCTCCAGTAGAAGCCCTTCATACCTTAGTTAGGCAAACCAAAAATCTAAACTTCAAAGAAATAATTTTAAAAATTGCCGAAGAAGTAGAGGGAGGTACTCCTTTATCTCAGGCCTTAAGCTATTATCCCAAACTCTTTTCTCCATTTTATATCAGCATAATAAAATCCGGTGAGGCTTCGGGGAATTTGCCTGGGGTAATTGAATATTTAGCTGATCATTTAGAGAGGGAGGATTCCTTTCGAGCTAAAATGAAAGGAGCCATGATTTATCCCATTTTTGTTTTTGTTGTTTTTTTAATAGTCTTTGGAACAATGATTATTTTTGTTATTCCCCATCTCGCCCAGGTTCTTTTAACCTCGGAAATGGAACCTCCTCTCATTACCAAATTAGTAATTGGATTTTCAAATTTTTTAAGAAATTTTGGATGGCTAATCTTGGTTGGTTTCATTTCTTTAATAATTTTCATTTTTAAATATTCTCAAACTACTCAAGGAAAAAAATTTTTTGACAGAAGTTCTCTAAAAATTCCCCTTATAGGGACCCTGCTTAAAAAAATTTATCTCTGCCGCTTTGCTGAAAACCTTTCCACTTTGATTTCAGGCGGTCTTCCCATTGCTCAGGCTTTAGAAATTACCGGAGAGATAGTTGGCAATGATGTTTACAAAACTATCATTTTCCAAACCAGAGATGAAGTAAGGAGAGGAGAAAAGATATCTTCGGTGCTAGAGACATATCCAGAAGCAATTCCCCCTCTTTTTACTCAGATGACCTCAATTGGAGAAAAAACTGGTAGATTAGATTCTACTTTACTGAATATCGTTGATTTTTATCGAAAGGAAGTGGAGCGGGCAATAGACAATTTTATAAGTATTTTAGAGCCGGTTTTGATTATCTTTTTAGGATTATTGGTCGCCCTTTTAGTAGCAGCAGTTCTCCTGCCCCTTTATCAAATCGGAGTAAGATAATTTAGCTTAGGGGTTTTCCACAGTTTGACTTGACAATAGATATGGTATAATATAAAATCGGGAAATGAATCCATTTTACCAGAAAGGTCGAAAAATTTAAAAATTTAATAATTAACAATGTTCCAGTATTTCACTCAAAAATTTAGAGGGTTTACCTTAATTGAGCTTTTAGTGGTGATTGCCATTATTGGAATTTTAGCCAGCATTGTTTTGGTTTCTCTAAGTGGAGCCAAAACCAGGGCCAAAGATGCCAGAATTATTGCTGATATGAGCCAAGTAAGAAGCGAGGCTGAAATTCTTTATTCTTCAGATGGAAACTATGATCGGGTAGAGTGTACAACGGTTTGTACTCCTAGTAGTCCTAGCTGTACCTGTGACTCAGATACCATAGATAAACTCTGCGAGGATGTTTGCAAGCAAGGTGGCAGTTTTTATGTTTATGTTTCAAGTGGGAAGGATGAATATTGTGCCTATGCTACTTTACAGGCTCCTTCTCCAACTGAATACTATTGTGTAGATTATAAGCTGACAGCAAAACAACTGTCTAGTACTGTTTGTAGTGCAACTGTTTTTACTTGTGAATAGTTAATAGAATAATCTCTCTAATTTCCAATGGAAGTTTTAAGAGGATTCACTCTGATTGAGCTTTTGATAGTGTTTGCCATTATTGGAATTTTAGCCAGTATTGTTTTGGTAAATCTTTATAATGCTAGATTAAGGGCTAGAGATGCTGGCATTCAAACGGCTTTATTTGAAGTGAGAAATGCCGCTGAAATGAGCTATAATATTCATGGTAATTATGAAGAAGTCTGCAATGATCTTGATAATACCTTAAGCGATACTGGAGATTTTGGCAAGGTGGAAAGTGAGGTTAAAAAATACAATGGAAATCAAGATTTAACTTGTATAGAAAGTGAAGATAATCAAGAGTATGCTGTTTCTTCTCCTTTGGTAAGTAAATCAGGAAAGCATTGGTGTGTTTGTTCAGTTGGAATTGCTAAGGAATTAGATCACCCCACCACTAATAGCCGCTGTGAGTAGTTGAGTTTAATTTGGAATTCCCCTTCTTTTTAGAGGGGTATTTTTTATATCGAAATTATATGGCTTTCCCCTATTTAATATTTTTCCTTCTTGGCTTAATTATCGGTTCTTTTTTAAATTCAGTAATTTATAGATTAAAGACTGGCCAAAGTTTTTTATTTAAAAGATCTCATTGTCCTCATTGTCAACACATCTTAAGCTGGTCAGATTTAATTCCAGTTTTGAGCTTTTTAATTCAAAAAGGGAAATGTCGCTATTGCCAAAAAAATATTTCCTGGCAATATCCATTAGTAGAATTGGCTACTGGAATTTTATTTGTTTTTGCCGCCTTCTTAATTTTTCCTAAGAATTCTCAACTTGATAATATTGCCATGGCTTTTTTAACAAGTTTTTATTATTTGACAATAATTTGTTTTCTCATTGTCATTTTTGTTTATGATCTAAAATATTTTATAATCCCTGATAAAATAATTTATCCAGCAATTGGAGTAGCTTTCCTATATCAACTATTGGGGATTTGGAATTTTGGTCATTGGAATTTGTTTAGGATTTGGGATTTGGGATTTGGAATTTTACCATCAGTGTTTTTCTTGGCAATAATTTTATTTTCCCAAGCCCGGTGGATGGGATTTGGCGATTTTAAACTGGCAATTTTGATCGGTCTTTTCTTGGGCTTTCCAAAAATTTTAGTGGCTTTCTTTTTGGCTTTTTTTCTTGGGGCTTTGATTGGCACAATTTTGGTAATTTCTGGTAAAAAAACTCTTAAATCAGAAATTCCCTTTGGACCATTTTTAGTGGCTGGAACCTTGATTGCTTTATTTTGGGGTCAGAAAACCATTGATTGGTATTGGCAATTATTTTAATTTAGAAAAGCTTCTGATTTCCATGAAAAAATCTTTTACCCTGATTGAACTTTTAGTAGTGATGAGTATAATTTTGATTTTGGCAGCCATAATCTTGCCAAGCTATTCTCAAAGAGAAAGGCTTTTGGCACTTCAAAGATCAATTAGTAAATTAGCCCAAGACTTGAGGAGAGCTCAGGAATTGGCTACTTCAGCTAAAGAGTTTCACTTTTCCATTCCTAAAGGAGGATATGGAATATATTTTAAAATTTCTGAGCCTGACTATTATATTTTATTTGCTGATTGCGATGGAGAGAAAGATTACGACAAGGAAAATGAAGTTTGTCCAGATTGTTCATCGCCTCCTTGTTTAGAAAATGTCTATCCAGAAAAAGTGGGGGATAATTTAAAATTTGAAAAAGGAATTTCAATTCAGAATCTCTCTCCGATTGAGCCTTCAGATTCTTCTTTAACCATTGTTTTCACCCCTCCTAATCCCATTATTACTATTAACCATAATCCTGATATTTCTTCAGCTTCCATTACCCTTTCTAATAATCTTCAAACCAAAACCATTACTATAAATAAAGCTGGCTTAATTAAAATCGAATAATCAATGATCAATAATCAATTATTAACTAATAAAGGTTTTACCTTATTAGAAGTGATGGCAGCCATTTTTGTGATTACAGTAGGGGTAATTGGAGGAATGACAGCTGTTCAAAAGACAATTACTTTAATCTCCATTTCTTCCTCTCGACTTATTGCCGCTTACTTGGTCCAAGAAGGAATTGAAATTGTCAGAAATATTCGAGATACAAATTGGTTGGAAGGAAGGGCTGCTGAAGTTCCCTGGGATGAAGGATTACAAATTTGCTCTGCTGGCTGCGAAGGAGATTATACAATGAATCAAAGTTTAGTTTCTTGGCAAGGGGGATATTTAAATATTGATAATAATAATTTTTATAGTTATTCCTCAGGTAATCCCACCAAATTTAAAAGAAAAATTACTATTTCTAAACTAGAACCTGATATTTTAGAAGTTCAAGTCAAAGTGACTTGGTCAGAAAGAGGAATGCCCCAATCCCTTTCGGCCAAAGAATATCTATATAAATGGAAATAATCAATGATTAATAAAAATGGTTTCACTTTAATTGAAATGTTAGTGGCCATAATGATTTTCTCAATAGTGATTGGAGCCATTTCTGAAATTTTCGTTTCCGGAATTTTAGAGCAAAGAAGAGCCTTAGCTTCTCGAGCCCTTTTGGATCAAGCCAGTTTCTGCTTAGAATATATGAGCCGGGCCCTGAGGATGGCTAAAAAAGAAACAGTTGAGCACTGCCTTTCAGAATATGGCTTAAATTATGAAATCACTGATATTGAACCTGGATTTCTTGGTTTGAAATTTATAAATCATTTAGAAGGAAACGATTGCCAGGCCTTTTTTCTTCAAAATGGGCAATTGAAATATAAGAAAAAAATTGGTACTTTAGAAGAAGAAACCTTAAATTTGACCTCAGAAGAATTAGAGATAATTTCTCTTTTTTTCAATCTTTCTGGTCAATCTCAAGAAGATAACCTTCAGCCAAGGGTAACTATTTTTTTAGATATAAGAGGTAAAGATGCTCTTCCTGAACAAAAGCCAGAAATAAAAATTCAAACCACCATTTCTCAAAGAAATTTGGATGTTAAATATGGAGAATAAGTTCCAAAGAGGAATAGCATTATATCTTTCCATAATGATTATGGGCATTCTTTTAGCTATTAGCTTGGGAGTGAGCACCATTTTATTTGGTCAAATCAGAATGATTAGGGGAATGGGAGATTCGGTAATGGCTTTTTTCGCTGCTGACACTGGAATTGAAAGAGCCCTTTATGAGCCTCAACCAACTCTTTCTGGTTCTTTTGATGGTTCTTCTTATCAGGTAACAGTAAAATGTAGTCCAAATCATCCCGATTGCCCTTCTGGGTTTGAGATTGATCCTGATTGTCTGGCCCCTTACTTTTGCTATAAATCAGTTGGAAAGTTTAAGGAAGTAAGAAGGGCAATTGAAGTGGAAAGATAATATGAACAAAGCCGAGGCAAAAAAAAGAATAGAAAAATTGAGAGAATTGATAAACAAATATCGCTATTCAAGGCATGTTTTAGATAAGGAATTGGTGCCAATTGAAGTTGAAGATTCTCTTAAAAAAGAACTTTTTGATTTGGAGCAAAAGTTTCCAGAATTTATTACTCCTGACTCTCCAACCCAAAGGGTGGGTGGAAAACCTTTGGAAAAGTTTGAGAAGGTCAAACATCCAGAGCCAATGCTATCATTCAATGATGCCTTTTCTGAAGAAGATATGGAAGATTGGTTAGAGAGAAATTCAAAACTTTTAACCAAAGATGAAATTTCAAAAATTGATTTTTACTGCGAGCCAAAATTAGATGGTTTAGCCATTGAATTGATCTATGAAAATGGAATTTTAAAAACTGGTTCAACGCGGGGAGATGGGATTTTGGGTGAAGATGTCACTCAAAATTTAAAGACAATTGAGTCGGTTCCGCTGAAATTAAGAGAATTTGATGAAGCGGTGAAAGATTTAGAAAAAGCAGGATTAAAGAAAATAGCCGAAAATATCAAAAAAATTACCACTCACAAAAGAATCTCTGATCTAAAAGAAGTGGTAGTTAGAGGCGAAGCAATAATTACCAAAAAAGATTTTGAAAAAGTAAATAAAGAACAAATCAAAGCTGGTCTCTCTCCTTATGCCAACCCTAGAAATTTAGCTGCTGGTTCAATCCGACAATTGGACCCAAAAATTACTGCCAAAAGAAGGTTAGATGTCAATATCTATGATTTAATTTCTGATCTTGGCCAAGAAACCCATGAAGAAGAACATAAAATTTTACATATTTTAGGTTCTAAAACAAACAACAAATACTCAAAGTATTGTAAAAATCTAAATGAGGTTTTTGATTTTCATCAATATTGGTATAAAAACCGAGAAAAACTTCCTTATGAAATTGATGGTATTGTTGTCCAAATTAACAAAAATAAAATTTTTAAAAAATTGGGGGTAGTCGGAAAAGCTCCAAGGGGAGCAATTGCCTATAAATTTCCTTTAAAGCAGGCTACCACTATCGTTGAAGATATCAAAGTTCAGGTTGGCAGAACTGGAGCTTTAACTCCAGTGGCTTATTTAAAATCAGTTCAAGTTGGAGGAGTAACTATTTCCCGGGCCACTTTACACAATGAAGATGAAATAAAAAGATTGGGAGTGAAAATTGGAGACACAGTGGTGGTGGGTAGGGCAGGGGATGTCATTCCAGAAATAGTTAAGGTTTTGCCAGAGCTAAGAACTGGAAAGGAGAAGAAATTTAAATTTCCTCAAAAGTGTCCAGTTTGTGGAGGAAAAGTAATTAGGCCTCCAGGGGAGGCAATCTGGAGATGTATCAATCCAAAATGCTTTGCCAGGCAAAGAAAATATTTTTATCATTTTATTTCCAAGGGAGCCTTTGATATTGTTGGGTTAGGTCCAAAAATTGTTGATCAATTGATCGAGGAGGGATTAGTCCAAGACCCCAGTGATTTATTTGAACTAAAAGAAGGAGATCTGGTTCCTTTGGAAAGATTTGCTGAAAAAAAGGCTAAAAATATAATTGAGGCTATTCAAGGCAGAAAAAAAATTACTTTAGCTAGATTTATTTATGCTTTGGGAATTAGAAATGTAGGAGAAGAAACTGCTAGAGATCTGGCAGAATATTTCGGTTCTTTAGAAAAATTAAGAAAAGCCTCCAGAGAAGATTTAGAGAAAGTAATGGATATTGGGCCAGTAGTAGCTGAGTCAATTTATGAATGGTTTCACCAAAAAAGAAATTTAGAATTTTTAGAGAAATTGAAAAAAGTCGGAGTAGAAATTGTGGCCGAAAAGAAAGTTAAAGCTCAACCCTTAAAAGGAAAGGTCTTTGTTTTAACTGGAGGATTAGAAAGTATGACTAGAGAAGAGGCCAAAGAAAAAATTCGGTTATTAGGTGGAGAAACTTCTGAGTCAGTCTCAAGACGAACTGATTATTTAGTGGTTGGAAAAGAGCCTGGCTCAACCAAATTGGAAAAAGCTAAAAAATTTGGTGTGAAAACCATCACCGAAAAAGAATTTCTCTCCCTATTAAAATAAAATTTTAAGACCGAGATCCAACAAATTCTATATTTTAGTGCGATCGCATCCAAATATAGAATTCATAGGAAAGATGAAATTACCAATTACTGATCAATTTCTTTGGGATTTATATAACTTGATTGAAGGGATTAAAGACCTTCAGCCCACCCTTTCTATTCAGCCTATCACTATGAAAAAGGCGGTTTGTCCTGATCTTTATGAATTGAGACGAATATATGAGAAAAAGCAAAGAAGAAAAGATTTCTCTAAATTAGTTTCTTATCTAAAGAAAAAGGGATGGATAAAGATAAAAGAGCTCCAAGAGAAAAAAGCTTTAATTTTGACTCCAAAAGGGAAGGAAAAGATTTTAAAAGTAAGAAATAAACTTTTATTATCTCTGCCTAGGAATAAAAGAAAAGATGGCAAATGGATAATGGTTGCCTTTGATATTCCAGAGAAGAAAAAGATAATCAGGAACTATTTTAGAGAAAAGCTAATAGAATTAGGGTTTCAGAATTTCCAAAAGAGTATTTGGACTTCTCCTTTCGATGTCTTAAAAGAGATTCAAGAAATTATTCAGAATCTGGGAATAGAAAAAAATGTAAAAATTTTCTTAATTGAGGAAACGGAAATATAAATTCTACATTTGGATGCTATCGCATTAAAGTGTAGAATAATTTAGGGATTGTTTTGTGAAAAATATATTAAGCATATTAAGGCATTTGAGGAGATTGGATTGGGTTTTGATTTCTTCTACCCTACTTTTAGTGGGGATGGGGTTATTATCAATTTATAGTTCCTCTTTGAGTCAGGGGGATTTTTTGAATTTTAAAAAGCAGATTATTTTTTTTGGAATAGGATTTTTTTTAATGATTGTTTTAAGTTTTTTTGATTGGCGAGCTTTAAGAGAGAATCCTTATTTGATTTTATTTCTTTATTTTTCTTGCCTCTTTACCTTAGCCGGATTATTTCGTTTCGCTCCAGAAATCAGGGGAATAAAATCTTGGTATAAATTGGGCCCAATTTCAATCAATCCAATAGAGTTTACTAAGATCGTTTTAATAATTTTGTTAGCTAAATATTTTTCAATGAGGCATATTGAAATGTATCGGATAAGGCATATTTTAATTTCCAGTGTTTATGTCATAATTCCTTCTGCTTTAATTTTTTTTCAGCCAGATTTAGGTTCAGTTTTAATTTTGATTGCTTTGTGGGTAGGAATATTAATCATTTCTGGAATAAAACTGCGTCATTTTTTGATTTTGATTTTATGTTTTCTTTTAATTTTTATTTTTAGCTGGGTATTTTTGCTAAAAGATTATCAAAAAGAAAGAATTATCAGCTTCATTTCTCCTCAGCTCTCTGATCCTCTGAAAATAGGCTGGAGCCAAAATCAGGCCAAGATTGCTATTGGCTCAGGTGGAATTTTTGGTCAAGGTATTGGCCGAGGTTCCCAAACCCAATATGGCTTTTTACCTGAACCTCAAACCGATTTTATTTTTGCTGCCATTGCTGAAGAAATGGGATTGATTGGAGTTATGATTTTGCTTTTTCTTTTTTCAATTTTGATTTGGCGAATTTTAAAAATTACTCTATCGGTTCAGACCAATTTTCCTCGACTTTTTGCTTCAGGTTTTGCCATTCTTTTAATCTCCCAAATTTTCATCCATATTGGAATGAATCTCGGAATTTTCCCAATTATTGGAATTCCTTTGCCATTAATTAGTTATGGTGGAAGTAGTTTAATTGCCACTTTTATCGGATTAGGAATTTTGCAGAGTATAAAAAGCCACTAATTTTTTACTTAGATTTTTGATACCCGATAATCATTGAGTTATCCACAATTGGACTCTTGACAGGGTATTTTGTTTTAGAGAAAATGAGATAATCTGGGGATAAAGTTAGAAAATTGATTTTGAATAAATAAAGAAGGCTCTCGAAAACCTTTCCCAACTCTCGGTCGAAAAAGAAAGGGTGGTTTTCATTTAGAGTCTTCTAAATGAATTTAATCATTTCAAATTAATTGTCAAGGGAAATATTCATAATGACTAAAGAGAATTCTAATAATTATATTTCCTTACAAGAAGCTAGCAAATTTTGTAATTATTCTCAAGAATATTTAAGTTTACGAGCCAGACAGGGAAAATTAAAGGCAGTGAAATTTGGTAGAAATTGGGTGACTAAAAAAGAATGGCTAGAAGAATATTTGAAAAAAGTTGGAGAATATAATTTGATAGTTCAAAATGTTAAAAGAGTAGAACCACCAAAAGAAATAGAGAAAGTAATTGAAAAGAAACCGATTTTTAGACCAATTGGTTTAGGCTTAATGGTAGCTTTAGTTTTTATTTTATTAATAGCTGGAATTGTTTTTGGTAAAGAGAACTTTAAAAATGTCTATTTAGATTTAAAACCATATTTAACTAAAATTAGCCAGGCTGGAAATTTAAAAGCCTCTTCCCTATTGAAAGAAATTGGAGAAAACTTCGATAGGGGAGTGGAGCTAACTGCCATTTCGGCTAAAGAAACTTTTCAAGACGCTCTTAAGACCTTTAAAGATTTTGGAAATTGGATTTTCAGCTCTTT
>JASEJS010000063.1 GCA_030016765.1 Patescibacteria group bacterium | reverse complement strand
CTTTCTCATTTTCTCCTTTTTGAATATTAACTGAAACAGTTGAAGTGGCGTAATTTGGAGCCCAGGCTTCAATATTATAACTGCCAATAGCTAAAGGAATAAAATAAGTTTCCCCATTTTCATCAGTAATTTTAGTTTCATCATAACCTGTTTTATAAAGTCTAACTGTAGCAAAGGCAATTGGTTCAGAAGAGGCAGCATCAATTACTCTCACTAAGAGAAAATTTTCTCCTTTTAAACCCAATTTTACTGTTGTCGTACTATCTGGAGCTAAATAAATAGGCATTAAAGAGGGATAACTAATTATTAACTCTAAATCTTCACCAGCAGCTGAAAAATCAGAAAAATAATAATCGTCCCATTCCATATCAGTTAAAGTTAATTTTCCCTCATCATCAGTAGTGCTGGTGGCAGAATATTTATAAATTGGTTCATTGGCAGCATCTCTCCCAACCATTTTTTCTCCTCTTAAATGAAAAGTGGTATTGGGAATAGCTAAACCAAAAGGATCAGGAGGTGGAGGCAAAGAAGGTGGAGATTCTAAAGAATAATGAAAACCCATATCTACTATTTCAGAATCTGTAACGTTATCAGTTCGAGTAGTAAGATCTTCCATAGTTTGATCATCAAGTTCTATCTCTTCAGCATCATCAGAACCAGCATCAACACAGGGACTATTTTCAGCTTGACCAGCAGCAATTTGAGATAAATGAAAAGAATCATCTTTGCCATTATTTCCACCTAAAATATTGTCTGGACCATCGGGATCTACGAATAAAGGATCAAGCGAAATACTGCCTTCTCCAGCCTTTATTCCCTCATAATCTGGAGAGTTTCCCCAAACATCAGAATAGCTGCTCTTTACATTAGGAGAACCAGAAACTTTAATTCCTGCTCCAGCATTCTTTGCGACAATATTATCTTTAAGTTCATTGTTAGTTGAACCCAATTCAATTGAAATGCCACTAACTTGATTAAAATAGGAGGTATTATTATTGAGCGTGTTATTAACGCACTTATCAGAAAGCAAAATTCCAGATTTCTCATTGGAATAAACTAAATTCGAAGTTATTAAATTACCATTAGTGACATTCTTTTTGAAAACAATTCCTGATCCAGAATTAGAATAAGACTTATTCTCTATAACTTTTATTGAAGAAGCATGATCAAAAATTTGAATTCCGTCATCGGAGTTTAAATAAACAATATTATTTGAAATCTCATTATTATTAGCATTATCAAAAACCAAAATTCCTATTCCTCCATTTGAAAAGACTTCGTTCCATTTTATTTTGACTTGATTTGAACTCTGATTGCTAATTCCCTGACTTGAATTTTGAAAAATTTTATTTTTAATTATCTCAGTAGAATTAGCTTTATTAAGATAAATTCCTTGAGCATTTGAAGAAATGAAATTATGGGAAATGGTAATATCTGAAACACTTTCAACTCTAACGCCATCGCCAGTGTTGTTGGAAATAGCATTGTTTATTAGTTCAATATTCCCAGCTACTGAGCCAGTAATATAAATTGCTGCTGTGCCTGTAGTATTAGAAATTTTAAATCCATAAATTTTAATGTATTTTTCATTATTAATATAAAAGCCAAACTCTTTTCTGGAAATCTTCACTTCTCCACTATCGCCAGTATAGATTCCTTCAGTATCTGCTACAAAAGCAATTGGTTCTTTAACTGCTCCTGAATTATAAATAATAACTTTTTCTTCATAATCTCCAGCTCCAACGAAAACAATATCTCCAGCCTGAGTAGTGGAAGCTGCCTTTTGGATAGTTAAAAAAGCAGTATCTGGAGATAAACCATCATTATCATCTGAGCCTACTTTTCTCACATAATAAATATGCTTTGCTTTTGCCTGTAAGGTCTGAATTAAAAATTTACTTACTTTATCAATACAAAAACTTCTTTCTTCTCTTTGGGCATTTAAAATAGTAATTATTGGTTGGGCATAGCAGGCATTTTCTGGATTGGCAATTGTTTGGCCATTGTAAACCTCGCCACTTCTAAAAGTTTTGCTTAAGGTATAACCTAACTTAGTAGTCGTTGCCATATAGGTGCTGGTAGCCGGAGGGAGAACAAATTCATATTGACCAGGACCAACCAAATTTCCAAAATACTGCTGACCAGTATTAATATCTCTTACCTCAATTGAAGGAGAATCTACTGCCGCTCCTTTAGCATCAAAAACAGAAATGGCTAAAACCCCAGCTGGAACTTGGCACTCTTCTGTTTTATTTCTGGGGCTGATAATATTGAGGAGTTCTACTTTGCCACTAAAAAGGCCTGGCCAGGAAACTTTTATTTTTACTTTTTTATAATCGCAAACACAATTATTCTCATCATTAGGAGCTTTTCCATCTGCTTTATCATCAATACACTGAACTATAACATTAATCTCATATTTCACTTTGTTTAATTCAGTAGAAGTGCTATAAGAAACTACTTCCGGATAATCTAAGTTTTTTAATTTTTCCATTTCTTGATTAGCCAAAGCTAAAGCAGAAATCCTGTTTTTTGATAAGCCAACAACTTTTATTCCCAGCTGATAGGCACCAAAAATTCCCAAAAAGACGATCAAGATTAAAAAAATCCCCACCAAAGCATCAATTAAAGTAAAACCCTTTTTTTTAAAACTTAAAAACATAAAAACTTGTTAGGATTTTCTAACTTTTGAGGAAAAGACTTTTCTTCATTTTATTGCTCCTAACATCGAATACATTGGTTGAATCATTGAAATGGCAAAAAAGCCTACGGCTGCTCCAATTATGAGCATAATTACTGGTTCGATTATTGAAGTAAGGGCTTTGGTAGCATTGGTGACCTCTTCTTCATAAAAATCAGCCAATTTTTCAAGAATCTCAGCCGTCTGACCAGTTTCCTCGCCAACGCCTAACATCTGATTAACCAAAGTCGGATAAATATGGCTATATCTTTCCAGGGTTTCAGAGAGTTTTGCCCCTTTTTTCACCTTATCTGCCGCCTCTTTCATTGACTCCTGGTAATAGATATTTCCCATTGAGCCAGAAATGATTTCCAGAGACCTGACAATTGGTACCCCGGCGGAAATTAAAGAACTCAAGGTTCTCACCATAGCCGCCGAATTTATTTTGATTACCAAAGAGGAAATAATCGGGATTTTCAAAAATAAGGCATCAAGCAATCTTTTGCCAGGTTTCGTCCTCAGGGCCATCCTCAAAAGGATGAGAAAAATTACAATGATTAAAGGAAGCAAATACCAAAATTTGGCTAAAAAAGTGCCGAGGTTGATTACCAATTGAGTGGTAAGGGGCAATTCAATATTTAATTCGCGAAATGTCTCAGCCAGTTTTGGCACAACCTTTACCAGCATCAAAAATCCAACTCCTAACATCGCCAAAATTATCACGGCTGGGTAAATGAGAGCGCCAATGAGTTTTGATCTCAGCTCATGTTCTCTCTCCATCTGCCGAGTAAGAATTTTCAAAACCTCTTCCAAGGTTCCTGATTCCTCACCAACTTTTATGACATTGGTGAATAATTCTGAAAAAATCGTCGGGTGGAAAGCTAGGCTCTCGGAAAATCTCTCTCCTTTTTGAATTTTTTCTTTAATATTCAGTAAGGCCTTTTTTAATTTTTTACTTTTTGTCAATCCGGCTAAGGTTTCTAATGTTCGTGGCAAGGGAATACCAGCCGACATCATTACCCTCAAATTTCTGGTAAACATTATTTTTTCAGTTAATGAAACGCCGCCAAAGGGTAAAGAAATTTCAAATTTTTTCTTTAACTCTTTTCTCAGTGGCTCAGCCCTAATTAAAATATAACCTGTTCCTCTCAGAATTCTGGCTAACTCCCTTTCATCTTTTGCCTCCATCTCACCAGATTTTTCCTCTCCTTTTAATGATTTGGCAAGATAAAAATAATTTGGCATTAAATATCTAAGTTTTTGACTTTCTTAGCATAGGCTTGGTTTGGATAAATTTTTTCCTCAATCACTTTTCTTTTTCCACCCTTTATTTTAATCTTTTTTCCTTAAATCAAAATACATATTAATAAATCGATTGAGTATTGCTGTAAAGATAAAATCCAATGTTCCCAGAAAAGTAGCCACTGAAACACCAATCAATAATCAAGGCATACTTGATGGTCTCGTCCTTGGTTGGCCAATTAACCTTTTTCATCTCTAACTTAACTTCCTTTTAGTGAAGTGAGACCCTAAAGTTGGAGAAAAATTA
>JASEJS010000062.1 GCA_030016765.1 Patescibacteria group bacterium | reverse complement strand
TGGGAAACTACTGATTGGATAATTAAATCAGGTTTTGGTTTCATTTTTGGATTCCCGCTAGGGAAAGCATTTTAACCTTACTTTTGATGAGATGTTTAAGAATTTAGGACTATGATTTTCTAATTCTTCTTCTCTATTCTTTTTATTTGGATATTTTTCCTTAAGAATTTAATTGCTTTTTTATTTATCTTTTGAAATTTGAAATTGTAAAAAGAAATAAAGAGATTTAGCACCTATCTCAAAATAAAGCAAATCTCAATAATTTCCCTTTCTAATTCGGATTACAGGTTTTGGGCTGAGATTTCCTTTAGAGAAGCCTTACCAAATAAAAACTGTTGATAAAGAAGGTGAGTTGAAGATTAAAGAATTTTGTAATGTTAAGGTAGTAGGAGAAAGAACTTCCAATGAATACTTGATAATTTCAATAATTCATCAATTTTCCTGTGGATAACTATAACTTCTAAGGGGTTGACAGAGGTACTTGGAGAATATAAATTTAAAATTGAGGGGGTGAGAGATATATTCTCAAAGGACAGACGGTTCTTAATGAAGGAGGTTAAAGGATATCCCTGGTTAATGTCCAGACCAGACTTGAGAATAACTAAATCCATTAAGACTGTTCCCCCTCACTAAAAAAGAGGTAATTTATACCTCTTTTTTAGTTTAGAGAAATATGTTAAAATCAAATAGGTCGACTAAATCACAATCTTTAATTATATTAATTATTTATGCCAAGGAAGAAAGCTCAAGTTCCGGAGGAAGGAAAACTGATAGGGAAAGTTACCCATTATTTTGGAAATATTGAAGTGGCAGTTGTTAAATTGTCTTCTTCCTTAAAAGTGGGCGATACCATTCGGATTATTGGTGGAGAAACTGATTTTACCCAGACTGTAGAATCGATGGAGATTGAACACAAGAAAATTAAAAAGGCAAAAGCTGGCGATTCGATTGGTTTGAAAGTTAGTCAAAAAGTGAGGGAAGGCTATAAGGTTTATAAAATTTAATCAGATAAGTTTATGGATTTAGAGATTATCTGCCAGCTATTTCTGGCTACTTTTTTGGGTATTTTAATTGGATTGGAAAGAGAATTAAAAAGAAAACAGGCTGGACTTCAAACTTATAGTTTGGTGGCCTTGGGAAGCTGTCTTTTTACTATAATTTCTTTTGAATTGTTCAATTTTTTTCTCTACAAAACTGGGATTAATTTTGATCCCTCTCGGATAATTCAGGCCATAGCCATTGGAATTAGTTTTATTGGAGCGGGAGTAATTTTCCGCCAACCATCGGGAGTGGTAGGCTTAACTACTGCTGCTGGTTTGTGGGTTAGTGCAGCTATTGGAATTGCAATAGGAGTTAGACTTTATTTTTTAGCTATTTTTACTACCTTTTTAGCCCTTTTAGTTTTAGCTGGTCTAGGATTGTTAGAAGAAAAAATTTTCAAGCCCCGTTAGTTTCTCTCTAATTAAAAATGAATGGAAAGGCCAGAGTCCATATTTATGTTTCAGGTAGAGTTCAGGGAGTTTTCTTTCGCCAGAATACTCAGGAAAAAGCTAAAATTTTGGGAATAACTGGTTGGGTTAGAAATTTAGCCGATGGTCGAGTAGAAGCAGTTTTTGAGGGTGAAAAAGAGAAGGTTCAAGATTTGATTGAATGGGCAAAAAGAGGTCCAATCGGAGCTAAAGTTACTGAGCTTAAAATTGAATGGCAAGAATATCAGGGCGAATTTAAGGATTTTGAAATTCGATATGATTTCTAAAACTGTATCTAAGTCCTGAAAAGTTCACAAAACCCTCAACATTATCAATTTTAATTATAAATTAACCTACATAATAACGTTTTAATCTTGCTATAGCAATATTAAGTCGTTAATAAATGATTTTTACTTTGGGAACTTCTAATCGTCATTTAGATGAATTTTTAGGAATTTTGAATTGTTATCAAATTAAATTAGTGGTAGATGTTAGACGCTGGCCGACTTCAAAATGGTTTGAGTATTTTAAAAAAGAAAATCTGAAAAAAATTTTATCAGAAAATAATATTGAATATTTGCATTTTGAGAAACTGGGAGGTTATCGTAGCGGTGGCTATGAAGAGTATACTAAAACCAAAGAATTTAGACAGGCTTTAGAAGAATTAGTTAAAATTTTAAAGAATAGAAAAACAGTTATTATCTGTGCTGAAAAACTTCCCTGGAAATGTCATCGAGCTTATATTGGAAGAGAGTTAGAGAAAAAGGGAATAGAAGTAATTCACATCATTGAAAAAGACTGCCTTTGGCTACCCAGAAAGGAACCAAAACAAATAAAACCATTTTGTCAAAAATTATGGGAAAAGAAAGTCAAAAAAGACGCCAATTTAAAATTAGACAAAAAAGAAAACGCAGGGCAAAAATAAAAAAATTAAAAGAGAAATATCTTTCTGCTAAATCTCAGTCTGAAAGACAAAAAATTTTAGAAAAACTAAAGCTTTATCTCCCTTTTCAATCAATTGAAGAAATTTTAAAAGAAAAGGAGAGACCATAGTTTACATTGGTGAGATAAAGAAATGTTTAGCTAAATTACCAAATTAGCTCAGTTGATTGTGTTATCACCAGTCTGCCCTATTAGAAGCAAAAGGAATTTTGTTCTTTTAATAAAGTTCTAGATAAATCGATTTATTTAGAAATTCGGCTTTAAAAGGATTTAGTCCAGAATTAAAATAAATGGTGCCTAATCATCGTGAAATAATTTCTTCCTTACTAAAAAACCTGATATAACTTTTTACAGAAATGATTATTCTAAAGATTTTTTAATAGCGGAATAAAACCCAAATAGTATTTATAGATTTTTTTGTCCTTGTTCAATTCGATAAAAAACTAACGAATTTAAAGATTGGTATGAAGAATTATTAGAAGAAGCAAAAAAGTTGAAGAATTAATTGAAAAAATAATCAAAATAAGTTGGTGTTAATTTGAAATGCAAATTTATCAGATTTATCAAGAGCTTTTTAAAAAATATGGAGATCCTAAAGATTTTTGGGCAAAGTGGTGTAAAAGAAGAAAAACCTGGCCAGAAAGGGAAGAGATTGCTATTGGGGCAATTTTAACCCAGAGGACGAATTGGAGAAATGTGGAATTGGCCTTAAAAAATCTGGAGAAAGCAAAAGCCTTGTCAATTGAAAAGATTTGTCAAATTGGAAAGAGAAATATGGGAAGATTAGAAGATCTGATCAAACCTTCTGGTTTTTATAAACAAAAGGCAAAGAGACTTTTTTGTTTTTGTGAATTCATTGTTAAAGATTATGGCTCTCTGAAAGAATTTTTTAAGCAGGATTTAGCTACTTGTAGGAAAGGACTCCTTAAGATCTCTGGCATTGGCCCGGAAACAGCAGATAGCATTTTACTTTACGCTGGCGAGAAATTAATTTTTGTTATTGATGAATATACTCGTCGGTTTGTTAAAAAACATCATCTCAGCAATAATTTTTCTTATCCTTATCTCCAGCAATTATTTCAAGAGAATCTGCCGAAAGATTTAAAGGTTTATCAAGATTTTCATGCGATGATTGTTTTAGAAGGTAAAGGAACTGGTTGGAATTTACAAAGTTCAACTGAGATAGGAGGAATAGGAGTATGATGATTGAATGATTTGAAGAGTTTAAAGGCCCTAAAAAGAAAAAATCAAATAATTTAAGAAGGAAAATTAATAAAAAATGAAAGAGTTTTTTGAGAAAAATAAGATATTTATAGGGATTATTGTTGGAGCTTTGATCACTGGGGGAGCGATAATAATTTCTAACCAGGGTAAAAATCAAGGCAACAGCGGAAAAACAGGATTTGGTAAATGTGTAAATATTCCCGAGCTTCCTGATAGGAGTTTAAAATTAGCCACCAAAATTATTGATGGCGATACTTTTTTAATTGAAGGCGGTTATTCAGTTAGAATCTAAAGAAGCAAAAGAGAATAAAGTTGGCTGTAAATGGGGTGAAAGAAAAATCGTTGAAGAGAAAAAATCTGAATTTCAATGGGAAAAATTGACTACTGAGAAACTGGGATTTGATGTAGTTGGTGCCTGTTTGGCTGGAAGATATTTGGGCCGAGAACTCATTGTTGAAGGGAAAGTTGTTGATACTCATCGCGATTTAAAAAGTAATACAGTATTTTTGAATTTTGAAAAGGCCTATCCCAATCAGTGTTTTACTGGTGTGATTTTTAGTTCAAATTTATATAAATTTGTTCAAAATCCTGAAAATTATTATTTAAACAAAACCGTCAG
>JASEJS010000061.1 GCA_030016765.1 Patescibacteria group bacterium | reverse complement strand
TTTGAAGTTTGTCAACTACTAAAATAAAATTTGGCGAGGTAAAAACCTCGCCCTTGACTTAGCAACACTGGACTATGTAGCACCAGGCAATACTTCACATCACTCTACTTCGCTCTGCCCTATCAGGCCTCAACCTGATAGGTTTACAGGCTAAAAGAGATTGGTGGGGAAAACCCCACCTTTACTCCGCTGAGCACCACATTGCTCCGCACCATTTTATAGCACTGGACTTGACTATACTTTGAGGCACTTTACATCACCAAAACTCTACCCTCTCAGGCCTTAACCTGAGAGGTTTGTAGAACTATTGCTCCTATCTCAACGGATTCTGAGTTTGTTAAGGTGCTATTATATTGGTTGCTTCTCAGTAATCTTATTTACAATTTTAGCAAATTATTTAAAGTATATCAACTTTTCAATTTATAAACTCTCTAATAAATTTAATACTTCAGCATGGACTTTTCCATTGGAAAATAAAAATCATTGGTTTTGGTTGTCAGGAATTACCTTTAAAATCAGTAACTTTTCCGTCTTCACTTCCTCATTTTTTATTTCCGGCTTTCAAATAATATTTTTCAACCAATTTATCAAAATTTTTTAAATTTGAATATTTAATTCCGAAATCCAAATCAGCTTCGATTGGCTGCCAGTTATAAACTGGATTGGGAAATAACAATAAATCAGGAACTGAAGAAATTTTTTTACCAATTTCA
Organism: Patescibacteria group bacterium; assembly: GCA_030016765.1. Taxonomy (GTDB): domain Bacteria; phylum Patescibacteriota; class Minisyncoccia; order Minisyncoccales; family JASEJS01; genus JASEJS01. Next base: position 3,580 of record JASEJS010000061.1, on the reverse strand, counting down.
CTTTCCCTTTTGAATTTCTTAGCCTTATTTTGCAAATTTTTCATAAAAATTTTTTATTCATAAAAATCCTTCCTTAGCCATCTTCCTAACGCTGAAATTACGGCATCTTTATAAATTTTTTCCCTTCCCAAAATTCCTTTGGTCATTATTCCAAAATGGCCTTCTTTTTGCTTTGTATTTTTCCTTCCAGTTAGAATGTCATTGGCTATGCCTAATTCATACCCCTTTTTAATTAATTTTAAAAACTTTGGGGCAACATGGATTTTAGCTCCAGCAGCAATTCCTTCCCTTCCCATTTTATCAACTATTACACACCAAGGTCCGTTAAACCAATCTTTGCCAATTTTCTGGATGCTTCCTTCTAGACCTATTCCAAAATCTGCCTTAAACTTTTCAAGAACTCTTTTAGCTCGATTTCTAGCTCCCTCAATTCCTTCTAAATCTGACATCGGCTGATCAGAAATCCCAGAAGGAACCTTAGCAAATTTAAAAGTTAATTTCTTTTTTGAAAAAACTTTTTTAAAAGCTCCTTTAACTGCCTTGATTTTAACTGGATTTTCAGAACCAATAGCAATGATCATAATTGATTTATTAAATCTAAATTGCCATTCAAAATAATTGGTTCCATTGCTTTTATCTCATCAGTATAAATTAATTCTTCAGGAATAGGATTGATTAAATAAATGGGTTTTCCTAAATAAAAAGCAACTGCCATTTCAGCAAAAGTATTTCCACCAATATAATTTTTAATGCCTTTTCTATCATAATTTAAAACCAAAATTGCATCAGCATCTTTAATTTTTTCAAAATAGTATTTTATAATAGTATATTTTTTGGTTCGTTTTGAAATTTGGCCAGCTTCTCTTTCTCTCTTAATTTGCTCCAAACTTACTTTGCCATTTAAAATCACTTCAGAAGTTTTAGGAATAGTTACTTCATATCCTTGCTTGTTTAGTTGATCAGCTATCTTTTTAATCTCATATGTAAAATCTAAACTAGCACAAATAACAATTTTCATAATTTTTAATAAAAAATTGTTTTGGTTAAATGATAAGGTTTATCATCCGGGGATTTTTCTTGGCTTTTTAGCCATAAATAAGAATCGATTTGCATTGGAGTTATATTTTGAATCCTTGATTTTAATTCATCTTTCATTAATTCTATTGCCCAAATGGTATTAGCCCGAATTTCTATTTCCTCTTCACTTCCTGCCGGAATTAAAACTTTATTATCTATTTTTTCTGCTAAATCTGGAGCATATTCTAAAATTCCTAATTTTCTTAAAATTTGAGGAATTTTATAATCAGCTAAGGCAGTTAATTTATCAATATTTTTAAATTTGGCTAAACCTCTTCGATGAATATCAGCAATCAACAATTGAGCTCTTTTATGAAAAAACACTTTATTTCCTTTATAAATTGCCCAATCATAAAAAGAAGGAAAATCATTGGTAATTACTTCTAATAATTTCAAGGCATCTTCCCTACCCTTTTTAATTACCTTTTCAAAATCGCCATTAAATTTCTCAATCAAAATTCTTCCATTTTCTCTTAAAATTTTTAATCTCTCATTGAATAAAGGAATTTCGACATTACCTTTGAAAATCTCTCTCAAATCATTTTCTGGAATCTTGGCTAAATATTTGAAATCTAAAATCGGAAAATTCCCTTCAATTGCTCTTGTTAAAGAAGCCACTAATCCCCAACTTCCATCATAAAAATTTCCTTTATATTTAATTTTCCATTTCGGCTCTCCCCAAAAACAAAAATCAAGTGAACTCGAAACAAAAATAAAATTTAGCCATTCTTTTTCATTTAATTTTGGGAAATTAAAAGGGGCCAAATCTAACCAAAATTTAAATTTTTTTAACTTAAAATCGGAGCAAAATTTCAACAAATTTTCTTTATTAATTTTGATAAATTTAGATTTTTCAATTACTGGCTTTATGCTTTTTAATACCGGGTTCATAATTTTAACTAAAAAAAGTTTTAACCTCTTTTAGATTGAAAATTTGCCATTTTCTTTTGGCTTTTATCCAATATTCAACTGGAATTTTGTGTTTTTTTTGGATTTTCTTTAAAATTTCAAATTGCTTTAAATCATGATTTCCCGGATACCACCTATTTTTGTTTGTCTTTTTAACCTCAACGAGTTTAACAATTTTTCCATTTTTTCCGAAAACACAAAAATCAGTTGCTCCACCAATAGCTATCTTAAAAACACTATTTGGAGAATATTTTTTAAACAAAGCTTTTTTTACTTCGTATTCAGCCTTATAACCTTTTTTCATAATTTCTCATTTTATTTTATTAAAAAATCATTTCAATTTCAAAATCATTTTCAAAAATTTTTCATCTTCAATTCTTTTTGGCTGATCGATAAAATAAGATAATCTCCAAGGCCTTTCCTTTTTGTTTTCTCCTTTTACTGAAAGAGTGCCAATTACTTTTCCAATTCTGGGCAAATCGAACATTCGATCAATTAGGCAATTATTTTCTTTTAATTCTTTTTTAAATTTTTCTCTCATTTTAATTTCAAAATTTTCAAGGCACCTCGTAATTTTATATCGATTTTTATCTGTAACTTTATAAAAAGGAGTACAAAAATATAGACAAACTCCATTTCCAGTCATCGCTCGAATTGGAGGAGAAAATTTATTCTCTTTAAACCAATTCCTAATAATTTCTGCTACTTTCATTGCTTTCTTTAATTCCTCATTCGTGGAGGGAATTTCAGCAGGTCTAATTGGATCGATATCTAAAGTAACAATTTGAAGGCCAACAATATCTCCAAAATTTGCGCACTTTTTCAAATCTCCTCTCCTATCTCTTAATCCAGCATAAACATTTCTCTTCCCATGGGGCCCAACCAGAATATATTCTGGTTGGGAGGGTGGTGGGAGGGTTGGAGTCCACTTTTTACATTCTCTAACAAAATCATCTTCATTTTTCACCAATTTAAAAGCGGGAAAAGTTCCCCTTTTCAAAAACCTCAATTCAGTGATTCCTTTATGATTTAAAAGTTGATAAAAAAATCTCACTTCTTTCTCATTAAAATTTTTCATATACTTTCTAAAACAATTATTGCCTGAAAATTTCAATAGATTTTAAAATCTTCTGGCAAATTTTTTTAAAATAATTGCTGGAGATAAGGATAAGAAAAATTATTGCTGAGACGATGTTTTTAACAATCTAAATTCTTAACCTCGTGTTGGGGAATCTGGTCTATCCACTGTAATAAATCATCAACATTATAGATTATGCTCCGTTTGTTAAGAATATCTATTGCTTCAATTAAAACAACAACCGGCAAAATTATTTTTAGTTCGCCGGCCTCGGCTTTTCCTAATAGCTGATTTTGCCTGAGTTCCTATTCGAGTATTAGCCCAAACATAATAATCCATCTAAAATGAAGAGATTATACCCTTCCTCTGAAAATGGAAGAACGCATTTAGTTAAATCCTGATCAATATAATATTTAGCAGGGATTTGAGTAGGCATATTCTCAAAAATTTTATTTTATCTCTTCCCATTTTTGGGAATCAATATTCATATCAATTGCCGGCCTATTATCCCTAATT
>JASEJS010000060.1:3100-4316 GCA_030016765.1 Patescibacteria group bacterium | reverse complement strand
GACGAGAGAATAAAAAATTTCCTCGTCCCATTTATTGTTTGTGTTTTTAAGTCTTCCTCAATGAATGGCTCGCGCTTACGGGATGGATCTCGCTTTCCTGTTGACTCGCGCACCTTACATGGATCTCGCCTTCTTCTTGGCTCGCGCGCCTTACGTGGATCTCGCTTTCTCGTTGGCTCGCGCACTTTATGTGGATCTCGCTTATATACTGGCTCGCGTATACTTTCTGGATCTCGCTATTATCTTGGCTTATTTTTTAAAGAGCTACCTTCTCTCTTAACTTACCAAAAAATTATTTTTTGTCAAAATTTATTAGCTTTATGAAAAATAATTGTTAAAATGAAAGAAAAAAGATAAAATTTAAAAATGCCAAAAAATTATCGAAAATTTGATAAAGCGATTATAATTGGTTGGAATTTGAAAGAGATGGATTTTTTAAATCAGGCTAAGCTAATTAGCTTAAATACTCCTTATGGAAAAGTTAAATATTTTAAGCTAAAAGATTGTATTTTTATTTGCCGCCATGGAATAAAAGAAAATGTTCCTCCCCATCGAATAAATTATAGAGCAAATATTTCAGCTCTTCAGAAATTGGGAGTAAAATATATTTTTTCTTTTAATTCAGTTGGCTCTTTGAAAAAGGAAATTAAAATTGGAGAATTTTTGATCCCCTCAGATTATATTGATTTCGATCCTCCAACCTTTTATGAGAAAAGAGCTAAATTCATTATACCTGAGTTTTCTTTGAAATTAAAAGAAGAATTGATAAAAATTTTGAAAAAATTAAAAATAAAATTTAAAAATAATGGAGTTTATTTCCAGACTAAAGGACCAAGATTAGAGACAAAAGCAGAAATTAACTTAATTAAAAATTTTGCTGATATAGTGGGAATGACCATGGCCAAAGAAGCAACCTTAGCTAAAGAATTGAATTTGGAATATATTTCTTTGTGTTCAGTTGATAATTATGCTCAGGGAATAATCAAAAGACCTTTAACCCAAAAGGAAATCAAGGAAAATCAAAAAAAGAGTATAAAAGAAATTGAGAAAATAATTAAAGAAATTTTAACTGAAGATCTTAATAAAAATAAAAAGAGGAGGAAATAAAAAAATTTTCCTCCTTTTGATCTTTTTTCTCGCGCATCTATATTGGATCTCGCGCTCAATTTGGCTCGCGCTTTCTGAATGGGTCTCGCACTTTATATGGCTCGCGCTT
>JASEJS010000060.1:0-3000 GCA_030016765.1 Patescibacteria group bacterium | reverse complement strand
AATGGCTCGCGCACTTCTTCTGGGTCTTGCAAATAAAATGGCTCGCGTGGGTCATAAGTCTCACTCTCTCCTTATCTGACCCGTTTTGGCTTATTGACAAGTTCTGACGAGATATCGGTGATCGGCGGAATATAATGTGGATGTCCTTTTACTTCAATGACATAAGGTTTTCCTGCTGGTAAGCCTTCGGCCTTCCTAACTATCTCCCAGAAATGGCTGAGAAATATTTTTACCATTTTTCTCATTGCCATTCTGTGAAGGTGCAATTCTGAGATTACTCCTTCAGGCTCTTTTCCTCCTTCCATTTTTATTTTAGAAGAAGGAAGAATTTTTATTCCTTCTTTTTCGAATCTCCGAGTCAGTCTTTGTTTCTCTTGGTCATATAGTCTCCGATAACCACTATCTCTCTGTTTTAGAAGAGAAGTTCCTAATCTTCCAACGATTACTGCTCTGGCCATTTGATTGAAAGTAAGCTTCCCCCCTTTTTTTCTTTTTGGTGCGGCACCGTTTTTGACATCTAATCCGCAATAAGCGTTCATTTGACTCACTGTCCTAAAATGGTTTCCTATGGTCTCTCCTGGAGATAGAGCTCCCTCAAAAATTCCAAATAATTGAGCAGTGAGAACCACTCCTATTCCCTTGACATATTGAAGCCACTCCCCCCATACTTTATTCCCAATGGGATCATCCGATATTGCTTTTACTATTCTTTCCTTCATTTCATTTTCTTTTGCTAAATGAGCTTTGTACATTGTTTCTCGCCAGTCACTCCATTCACCAGACTCTATCAAGAGAGGTCTGATAAAATCAATGATTTTCTGGAAGGCTCGCTTTTTCTTGACCATTTCTAAGAAATCAAAATAGACTTGGCACTTTTCTAATTCTCCTTGTTTTTCAATGGCATCTTTAGTTTTCTTCAAAGCTTCTTCAAATGAAGGCCTTTTCTTTTTGAGCATCTCTTGGAATTCTGTAAGTAAGTTTCCTGTTTCTTCACTGCATCCTTTTCTTATTTGTTTTTTGAGACTCCACTTGGCACTGGCTATTATTTTCACTTGATAACTAACTCTTTTTTTCTCTTCATCCCAGTACTCTTCGGCAGCTTCTGATAGATCTGTTCCTCTTAGAGTTATTTCTTCTAATCTTTCTCTTTCTATCTCTTCCATAACTACCACCTTTCTTTTTTATAACAGGGCCGCCTCGGGCTTGATTATCCCCTCACTTTACTATCCTGCTTTGACTGTAGGCGGTTTGGCTGACTACTAAATTTAATAATCAACCAGCCCGCCTACAGTCTCCTTTTTAAAATTTTAAAGAGCTTTTAAATTTTCCTCCATTTTTGATTTATATCATATCTATTTTATTTTGTAAAGGTGGATAAGAGCCATATTGATTTGAGGGAAAAGATTTTATTTAAAGATTAAAAATAGGGACAAGAGTTGAAACTCTCTTGTCCCTTGTGCTCGCCCATTAAATGGCTCGCGCTTTCTCCTTGGATCTCGCCCCTCTATTGGCTTATTTTTTAAAGAGCTACCTCTTCTTTTAATTTACCAAAAAAATTATTTTTTGTCAAAATTTTGAAGTTAATAAAATTTAATTTAAAATGAAAATATGAGCATTTTAATTAAAAATGTAATTCTGGATGGTCAAAAGAGAGATATTTTAATTAAAGGAAATAAAATTGGAAAAATTGGCAAAAATTTGAATTTAAAGGCTGATGAAAAAATTGATGGAAAGGGAGAAAAAGCGGTTTTACCAGGATTAATTAATTGTCACTGTCATTCAGCAATGGCCCTTTTTAGAGGATATGCTGATGATTTACCTTTAAAAGAATGGCTTGAAGAAAAGATTTGGCCTTTGGAACAAAAATTAACAAAAGAAGATGTTTATTGGGGAACAAAATTGGCCTGTCTGGAAATGATTAAAACTGGAACCACTTTTTTTAATGATATGTATTGGTTAGAAGAGGCATCAGTAGTAGAGGAAATGGGACTGAGAGCTAAAATCGGACTTACCCTTTTAGACTTTTTACCAATGGGAGACAAAGAGAATATAGAAAAAAATTGGTCGATTTTTAAAAAGAAAAAATTGAAAACAGTAAGTTTTTCTATCGCTCCCCATTCAATTTATACTGTATCTAAAGAAAATCTAATCTGGGCCAAAAATTTTGCCAAAAAGAATAATCTAATTTTGCATATTCATTTATCTGAGACAGAAAAAGAAGTTAAAGATTGTTTGAAAAAGTATAAAATGAGGCCAGTTGAATTTTTAGATAAAATTGGATTTTTGAATGAAAATTGTATTTTAGCCCATTCTATTTGGTTATCAGAAAAAGAAATTAAAATTTTAGCTAAAAGAAAAAGCAGTGTAGTTTATTGTCCTTGTTCAAATATGAAATTGGCTTCTGGCACCTTCCCTTATTTAAAATTTAAAAAAGCCAAAGTCAATGTTTGTTTGGGAACAGATGGAGCAGCTTCAAATAATAATTTAGATTTATTTGAGGAAATGAAATTTGCCAGTCTTTTACAGAAAATAAAAGAATTAAATTCAACTGCGGCTTCATCTAAGGAAATTTTTGAAATAGCTACAAAAAATGGAGCTAAAGCCTTAAGAGTAAATTGTGGTGAAGTAAAAGTAGGAAAATTGGCTGATCTGATTTTAATTGATTTAAATCAAGTTTGTTTAAAACCAGGGTATAATCTGATTTCAGACTTAGTTTATTCTTGTAGTGGAAACTGCGTCAGTGATGTTATCTGTAATGGCAAAATTTTAATGAGAGAAAGAAAGGTTAAGGGCGAAGAAAAAATCCTCAAAGAAGCCACAAAAAGGGCTAAAAGATTGACAAGGTTATAAAAGTCTGATAAAGGAATTAATAGAAGAGGAAAGCACTTTTAAAAATAAAAAATTAGGAGATGAGGAAAATGGATAAAGAAACAGCGACACTGGTAGACTCCTAAGTTTCTGTGTGATCTGCTTAATCGCAGTAACCTATACCACCGTTTG
>JASEJS010000004.1 GCA_030016765.1 Patescibacteria group bacterium | reverse complement strand
GTTTATAATGCCTTGGCGGCTTTGGCTGTAGCTTGGGTTTTGAAAATTCCTGATAGAATTTCTTTCAAGGCTTTATCTGAATATAAAGGCTCTTGGCGTCGTTTTGAGGAAAAACAATTAAAAATTAATAATAAACAATTAACAATCATTTCAGACTATGGTCATCATCCTACCGAGATCAGGGTCACTTTAAAAGCAGCTCGGGAGAAATTCCCAAATAAAAAAATCTGGTGCGTTTTTCAACCTCATCAGTATCAGAGAACTTTTTATTTATTTCAAGATTTTGTTAAGGTTTTCAAAAATCTACCCATTGATAAATTAATTATTACTGATATTTATAATGTAGCTGGAAGGGAAGAAAGAAAAATCAAAGAAAAGGTAAATTCAAAAAAATTGGTCAAAGCAGTTAAAGAAAAGAAGGTGATTTACCTTTCTAATTTTGAAAAGATCAGGAATTATTTAAAGAAAAATCTTCAAGGTGAAGAAGTAGTAATAATTATGGGAGCAGGAGATATATATAAATTGGCCGATGACTTGACAAAGGGAAGAGAAAAAAAGAAAATAAAGTAAAGGGATTAAATTCAAGGTCGACCAATTTTTAATTTTTAATATGACTCTTTTTTGGATAATTGTAGCAATAGTATTAATTGGCTTAGTGATTTGGTATCTGAAGGGAAGAAAAAAAGGCCCAGCGGTGCCAGAAAAACCAGCAGCTCCATCTTCACCATCTACGCCGCCTTCACCTCCAGAAACACCAGGAATGTAAAATATAAGCCAATGGGGATATTGTATTAAAGAGGGGAAAGCCTCGCTTTTTAAGGTGAGGTTTTTATATTAAAAATGAAAAAGATACTTTTAATAGAGGATGAAAAGATTTTGGCTGAGATGTATCGAGATAAATTTTCCCAGGCTGGATTTCAGGTCTTTTTAGCTTTTGAATCAAAACAAGGCTTAGCTTTAGCTAAAAAAGAGAAACCAGATTTGATTATCCTTGATATTTTGCTCCCCAGAGAAAACGGAATTACTTTTTTAACTTGGTTGAGAAAAGACCCTGAAATTTCTTCTATTCCGGTGGTGGCTTTTTCCAATTATGATGATCCGAAAACAAGAAAAGAAGCTGAAAAATTGGGAGTTTTAGATTATCTAATCAAAACTAATTATACCCCCAAAGAAATTGTCAAAAAAATAAAAGAATACTTAAATTAATTTTCAAATAAGAAAAGATCTATTATAATAAACTCAGTTTAGTATTATGCAAAGGGTTTTAAATATTAAAACCACTAAATATCTTAGTAAAAAAGTGAAGGTTTGTGGTTGGGTAAATTCAATTAGGTCTCACGGGAAGATTATTTTCATTGATTTGAGAGACAGAAGCGGTTTGGTCCAAATAGTATTTGCCCCAAACCTAGAATTAAAAATTTATGAGTTAGCTCAAAAGCTTCGTCCTGAATGGGTAATAGAAGTAAAGGGGGTAGTTCAGAAAAGACCTAAAGGAATGGAAAATCCGAAGATTAAAACAGGAGAAATAGAAATCCAAGCTGAAAGTTTAAAAGTTTTCTCAAAGGCTAAAACTTTACCTTTTCCAATTGACACCCTTGGCTATGAAATAAATGAAGAAGTGAGAATGAAATACCGCTATCTTGATTTGAGAAGAGAAAGAATGAGAAAGAATTTGGAAGTTCGTCAGAAAGTAATTCAATTTATGCGAGATTTTCTTCAGAAAGAAGGATTCATCGAGGTTGAGACTCCAATTTTGACTAAATCTACTCCTGAAGGGGCGAGAGATTTTATTGTTCCTTCCAGATTACAGCCTGGAAAATTTTTTGCTTTACCTCAAAGCCCCCAACAATACAAGCAGCTTTTACAAGTAGCTGGAATTGAAAAATATTTTCAAATTGCCAGAGCATTTCGAGATGAGGATCCGAGAGCAGATCGCCAGGCAGAGCATACTCAATTAGATATCGAGATGTCCTTTGTATCTCAGGAAGAAATTTTAGACTTAGTAGAAAAACTCTATATAAGTTTAGTCAAAAAATTATTTCCGGAAAAGAAAATTACAAAAGTTCCTTTTCTAAGGATGACTTACCAAGAAGCAATGGAAAAACATAAGACCGATAAGCCAGATTTACGCAAAAATAAAAAAGATCCTAATGAATTAGCTTTTTGTTTTATCACTGATTTCCCGATGTTTGAATGGAAAAAAGGAGAAAAGAGGTGGGGAGCAATGCATCATCCCTTTACCAAACCCCAAACTGAAAACATTTCTGAAATTAAAAAACACCCAGAGAGAATTCTGGCTTATCAATATGATTTTGCCTTGAATGGTTATGAAATTGGTGGAGGAAGTTTAAGAACTACTGATCTTGAAATCTTAACTGCCGTATTTGAAGTTCTGGGTTATAAAAAATCAGAGATTAAAAAACAATTCAAACATTATTTTGAAGCCTTTAGTTATGGAGTTCCTCCTCATGGTGGAATTGCTCCTGGAATTGACAGATTTTTAGCCATTTTATTAAATGAACCAAATATCAGAGAGGTAATAGCTTTTCCTAAAACTGGTGACAACCGAGATCCGATGATGGATGTTCCAGCTGAAGTTACTGAAGAACAACTAAAAGAATTACATATTAAAATTGTAAAACCAAAGAAAAAGTAAAAATTCTATATTTTAATGCGATCGCAGGAAAATGTAGAATATAGTTGAAATTTAAGATGAATAGGAATTTGAAAATTTTTTTTATTACTTTCTTTGTTAGTCTGCCTTTTTGGTGGGGGGTAAATGTTTTTGAGAAAAATCTGGAAGATTTTTTGTTTTGGCAAGAAATAGCTGACAATCCTCAGATTTTAACTGCCCAAATTGATCTTGAAAAAAAATTAGAAAGTTTGAAACCAATTCGAGATTGGAGAACTAAAGATTTGGAAATTGAAGCTAAATCAGCGATTTCAGTTTTAATTACTAAAGAAGGTGAAGAAAAAATCCTTTTTGAAAAAGAAAGTTCTAAAATTTTGCCAATAGCCAGCTTAACCAAATTAATGACTGCCAACATCGTTTTAAAATATTATGATCTTTCAAAAGAAATTAAGATTTCTCAAGAGGCAGTGGAGCAGGAAGAAGATTTTGGAAAATTAAAAGCGGGTAAAATTTTTTCAATAAAATATCTTTTATATCCCTTATTAATGGAGTCCAGCAATGATGCCGCTTATGCCCTAGCTGAGGTAATTGGGCAAGAAGCTTTTGTTGACTTAATGAATTTAGAAGCAAAAAGTTTGGGTTTGAAAAATACCCATTTTTTTAATTCCACTGGCTTAGATCCTAAGAATCTGGCTAATCCTTTAAATTGCTCAACTGCTGAAGATTTAGTTAAATTAGCAAAGTATTTATTGGAAGAGCAACCTTTAATCTGGGAAATTCTCTCTACTCCCAAATTTACTCTTTACGGACCTGAACTTATCAATAATAATAAACTTTTAGGAGAAATTTCAGGAATAGTTGGAGGAAAAACTGGTTATACTGAAAAAGCTTTACATTGTTTCCTTTTGGTAATCGAAGCTCCTAAAAATCAAGGGGAGATAATAAATATAGTTTTGGGTGCTGAAAATCATTTTAAAGAGATGAAAAAAATAATCAATTGGATTAATCAGGCTTATAGGTGGTAATCCAGTTAGAAGTCTGCCTGGCTATTATGACTATTTTCACCTTTAATCTAATCAAAATTTTGGTTTTAGCTGCTTTTTCGGCTGGCTTAGCTATGACTTTTGCTCCAATTTTAATTAAGTTTTTACACAAAATTAAGTTTTGGAAAAAAGAGCCTAGAAAGAAAACTATTACCGGAGAGGAAGCTGAAATTTTTTATTCTTTACACAAAGAAAGAGAAGTGACCGTTCCCCGAGGTGGGGGAGTATTAATCTGGCTTTCGGTTTCAATTGTCATTTTTTTATTCTTTTTCTTAGCTAATTTTTTTGAGATCTGGTGGCTTAAAAAATTGAACTTTTTATCCAGGAATGAAACCTGGTTACCCCTTTTCACTTTGATAGTAGCTTCAATAGTGGGATTGATCGATGATATTTTGCAAGTTTTTGGTAAAGGGAAATACATTGGAGGAGGAATGGAATTTACTAGAAGATTGTTAATCATTATTTTAATTGGATTGATTGGCGGATTATGGTTTTATTATAAATTGAATTGGGATTCAATTCACCTTCCCTTAATTTTCAACTTTCCAGAAGGAATTGATATTACTCTGGGAATATGGATAATCCCTCTCTTTATTTTAGTAATGGTAGCTTGCTGGTCAGGAGGAGTAATTGATGGCCTAGATGGATTATCAGGAGGGGTTTTGGCTTCAATTTTTGGTGCTTTTTCTATTATTGCTTTTTCTCAGGGAAAAGCAGATTTAGCTACTTTTTGTGCAACAATTTGTGGCACTCTTTTTGCTTTTTTATGGTTTAATATTCCTCCAGCTAGATTTTATATGGGAGAAACTGGAATTTTGGGATTAACCTCAACTATGGCCGTGGTTGCTTTCTTAACTGATTCAGTAGCAGTTTTGCCAATCATTGCTGGTCTGATGGTAATTGAGGTAGGCTCAATAATTTTCCAATTGTTATCAAAAAAATTTCGAAAAAAGAAAATTTGGCTTTCTACCCCAATTCATCATCATTTTGAAGCCAAAGGTTGGCCAGCTCATCAAATCACAATGCGATTTTGGATTCTAAGTGCAGTCTTTGCTACTTTAGGAGTAGCCATTCGCCTTTTAGGATAAATTCAAAAATCAAAATGCAAAATGCAAAATTACAATTCAAAATTCAAAATTTCCGTAAAAGACACCCAAAATTTATTTATGAAAATTATTCTTACAAAATATTAGATAACAATTTTGAAATTTTTTTTAATTTTAAAATTGAACCCAATATTTATTTTCGACCAAAAGTAGTTATTGAGAACATTGACGAGTCCCTAATAAAAAAAATAGGGGATAGGGTATTAAATAATTTAGTCTTCCATCTTGGTTTGATGGAAATTCCCAGTTATTGGAAAGCAACTTGTTCTCCAGAAATAATAATTGAAGCTGGTTCTTTAAATAAAGAACAAATTAGATGGTGGAAGGATTTAATTATCAAGGGCATGGGCCAATTTTTTTACGAAAATAAAATTAATTTCCAAAAACCAAATTTCCTGAAAATTAAAACTCTACATTTTAATGCGATCGCACTTAAATGTAGAATCGAAGAGTTCTTAAATCGAAATGGAATTTTAGTACCAATTGGGGGAGGAAAAGATTCAGTGGTAACTTTAGAGGCCTTTAAAAAGGCGAAAAAACAAATTAATTGCTTTTCTTTAAATCCCACTGGAGCTGCTCAGAGAATAATGAAGATAGCTGGATGCAAAAAGCCAATTATTGTGAGACGGAGAATTGATAAAAAGCTCCTAGAATTAAATCAAAAAGGATTTCTAAATGGTCATACTCCTTTTTCAGCTTATTTAGCTTTTTTGAGTATCTTAACAGCAGCTATTTTTAATTATAAATATATCGCTTTCTCAAATGAGAGAAGTTCAAATGAAGGTAATGTCAAATATTTGGGAAAAATTATTAATCATCAATGGTCAAAGAGTTTCAATTTTGAGAAAAAATTTAGAAATTATTCAAAGAAATATTTAATACCCGAGATTGAATATTTTAGTTTTTTACGACCTTTGTATGAAATTCAAATAGCCAAATTATTCAGCAAATACCCAAAATATTTTTCTGCTTTCTTAAGCTGCAATGAGGCCTATAAAACTGCTTCTGGAACCAAAAAGCCAATTGAAAAATGGTGTAAAAATTGTCCTAAATGTCTTTTTATTTTTGCCACCCTTTACCCTTTTATTGAAACAAAAAAAGTAATTAAAATTTTTGGTGAAAACCTTTTTGAAAAAAGGAAATTATTACCAATAATGAAAGAGTTAATTGGGGAGAAAAAATTTAAACCCTTGGAATGTGTGGGAACAAAAAAAGAAAATTTAATCGCCTTTTACTTAAGCTTGAAAAAACTGAAAAAATATCCAGGTGGAGAAAAATTCAAATTTCCTTTTCTTTTAGAATATTTTGAAAATAGAATTTTACCAAAATATCAAAATTTAGAAAAAGAATCTGAGAAATTGTTAAAATCCTGGAATGACAAAAACCATATACCAAAAACTCTGATAAAAATAATAAGAAATTGGTATTGATAAAATTTATTAAAAAATATATAATATTAAAATTGCTCTTTTCAAAGTAAATCTGGGGAAAATGGATGAAATAGAAATAATATTATTAATAATAGCAGGGATGTTACTAGCAATTTGGGTATTACCCATGATATTTTTTTGGGTAATACCTAAAATTAAAAAATTATTTCTAAAGTGGAAAAACGATAGCAATAACTAAGAAGGAAAAAGGGGCCACATTCAAATAGCCCCTTCTTTTTTTGATTTATAAGAGATTTTAATTTATGATATAGAAAATGAAGTTAAATGAATTAAAAAACAAAAAAATTTTAATTTTAGGTTTAGGAAAAGAAGGGATGGATAATTTTAAGTTTCTAAGAAGAATTTTTTCTAAAAAAGTTTTAGGAGTGGCAGATAGATTAGAATTTAAAAAGCTCGATGAAAAAGTAAAAAAAATAATATTCGCTGTCTCCTGCGATCGCAGAAAAATTAGTATAAAATTACATTTGGGGGAAAATTATCTTAAAGCACTTAAAGATTATGAGGTAATAATTAAATCTCCCGGGATTCTACCAAAAGTAATAGCTCCTTTTGTTACTAAAAAACAAAGAATTACCTCACAGACTGAAATTTTCTTTGAAAATTGTCCCGGAAAAATTGTTGGTATTACTGGCACTAAAGGGAAAAGTACCACTGCTTCTTTAATTTATCAGATATTAAAAAAAGGTGGAATTAAGGCTCATTTGGTAGGGAATATTGGAAAGCCGGTTTTAAATCTCTTATTTTCAGCTACTCCAAAAGATGTTTATGTTTACGAGTTATCCAGTCATCAACTGTATAATCTCAAAAAAAGTCCTCAGATTGCTGTTTTTTTAAATATCTATCCTGAGCACTTAGATTATTACAAAAATTTTAAAGAATATATAAAAGCTAAAACTAATATTTTTCGTTGGCAGACTAAAAAAGATTATCTAATTTACAATTCTCAAGATCAAATTATCAAAGAGGTCGTTAAAAAATCCAAGGCCAAAAAGATTCCTATAAAATTGGATGGAATTAAAATTGAAGATATTCCGCTAAAAGGAGAATTTAATCTCCAAAATGTGGCAGCAGCGATTGAAGTAGCAAAAATTTTTGGAATCTCAGATGAGAAGATTACTAAGGCAATTAGAAATTTTAAACCATTACCTCATAGATTAGAATTGGTGGGAACTTTCAAGGGAATCACTTTTTACAATGATGCTCTATCGACTATTCCCGAAACTACTATTTTCGCTTTAGAAGCTTTAGGAAAAAGGGCTCAAACGATTATCTTAGGTGGTTATGATAGAAAGATTAACTTTAAAAAATTAGTTAAATATATTTTAAAAAATAAAAATATAAAAAATCTAATTCTCTTTCCCACTACTGGAGAAAAAATTTGGAGGGTTCTAAAACTTACTTTCCACCATTGGAGTAAAAATTATGCCATGGCATTAAAATTACCAAGACATTTTTTTGTTGATAATATGAGAGATGCCGTAAAATTAGCTTATGAGCATACTCAAAAAGGAAAGATTTGTCTTTTATCTTGTGCCTCAAGTAGTTTTAGTATTTTTAGAGATTATAAAGAAAAGGGTAATTTATTCAAGAAATATGTAAAAAAGTATGGTAAAAGAGTATAGTCATCCTGATTATATTTTAATCGGAGTAACCGGGGTTTTATTGATTTTGGGGATTTTGATCCTATCTAGTGTCTCAGCCCCCCTTTCTTTAGAGAGATTTGGTACCACTTATTATTATTTGAATCATCAATTATTATTTGGGTTAATTCCAGGAATTATCTTAGCCTTTTTAGTTTTTAGAATTCCTTTAGAACTTTTAAAAAAGTGGGTTCCAATCTTTCTCTTTGTGAATTTGATTTTATTGGGAATGGTTTTTTTGCCAAAAATTGGAGCTATTTTTGGAGGAGCAGCCAGATGGATATCAGTAGGAGCTTTTTCTTTTCAACCAGCAGAATTTTTAAAATTGACCTTCATCCTTTATTTAGCTAGTTGGTTAACTACCAGGACTAAACTTTGCTCAAAATTTGAAAGAAAAGAAGAATTTAGTCAAACTTTAATTGCCTTTTTAATAGTTATTGGGCTCATCAGTTTGTTTTTAATTTTTCAACCAGACATTAGTACTTTGGGGGTAATTGTTTTAGTGGCTGCTTTCTTATATTTTTCAGCTGGAACTCCTCTCTGGCATAGCATTTTAATAATTTTGGTTGGGGGAGGAAGTCTCTTTGCTTTAATCAAACTTGCTCCTTACCGGCTATCCCGACTTTTAGTTTTTTTCAAACCAGAAATTGATCCAATGGGAATTGGCTATCAGATCAAACAGGCTTTAATTGGAGTAGGATCAGGAGGAATTTTAGGCTTAGGATTGGGAAGAATCTCTGGCCAAAAATTTGGCTTCTTGCCCGGCTCAATTTCTGATTCAATCTTTGTCATTTTAGCTGAAGAAACTGGATTTGTAGGAAGCTTAATTTTGATTTTACTTTTTTTAATTTTTTTATGGCGAGGGTTTAAAATTGGAAAAAGCAGCAAAGATAAATTTTTTCAACTAGCAGCTCTGGGAATTAGTTCTTGGATAACTTTGCAGGCCTTTATTAATATTGGCTCTATGATTGGAATTTTGCCTTTAACTGGCATTCCTTTGCCATTTATTAGCTACGGAGGATCGGCTTTGATAGCAGAATTAATTGGAGTGGGAATTTTATTGAATATCTCAAAAAATATATGAAGATATTATTTACTGGGGGTGGCACTGGTGGCCATGTTTTGCCTATAATTGCCATTTCTAGAGAAATAAGGAGGATTTATCCAAAAAAGGATCTTCAGTTTTTTTATCTAGGTCCCAAAGACGAATTTGGGGAAATGTTACTTTCCCAAGAGGGAATAAAGGTTAAAGCCATTTTAGCTGGAAAAATAAGAAGGTATTTAGAATGGAAAAGTCTTTTCCAAAATCTGATTGACATTCTATTTAAAATTCCAATTGGAATCTTTCAGGCCTTTTTTTATATTTTCTTTTTAGCTCCCGATTTAATCTTCAGCAAAGGGGGGTATGGTTCTTTACCTTCAGTAATTTCTGGCTGGATTTTAGATATTCCAATTTTTTTACATGAATCAGATGTTGCTCCGGGTTTGGCTAATAGATTTTTAGGTAAATTTTCTTTAAGAATTTTTGTCTCCTTTCCAAAAACTGAATATTTCAAACTGGAGAAAATGATTTTGGTTGGTAATCCCATTAGGAGAGAGATTTTAGAAGGTTCAAAAGAAGCAGCTAAAGATCTGTTTAAATTAACTAATGAGAAACCTATAATTTTGATTTTGGGAGGCTCCCAGGGAGCTCAGAGGATTAACGATATTATTTTGCAAATCTTACCAGATATTTTAACCAATTTTGAATTAATTCACCAATGTGGAGAGAAAAATTTTAAGGAAGTTAGAGCTGAATCAAAAGTGGTGATTACTAAAGATTTAGAAAAATATTATCACCTTTTCCCCTTTTTAAAAGAGCCAGAAATAAAACAGGCCTATGCTGCTGCTGATTTAATTGTTAGCCGGGCAGGCTCTGGAAGTATTTTTGAAATCGCTGCCTGGGGAAAACCATCTATTTTAATCCCCTTGCCAGAGGCTGCTCAGAATCATCAGGTTAAAAATGCCTATGCCTATGCTCAATCTGGAGCTTCTATAGTAATTGAAGAGAAAAATTTAACTCCACATTTTTTCTTAGAAAAATTAAAATATCTATTTTCTCATCCAGAAAAATTAGAGAAAATGGCAAAAGCTGCCAAAGAATTTGCCAAACCAGAAGCTGCCAAAAAAATCGCCCAATATATTATAGATTACTTAAAATGATTATTTTTCTTGCTAAAATTCATCAACTTAGTAAACGGCCGTTTATTAAGTCGATAGATTTATTAGAATATTCGAAGAAATTCTTTGAGTTCGTACCCCTTGACATAATACTATCAAAAATAATACTATTATAGATGGAAATTAAAAAATTAAATAGGAGGTGAAAAAGAAATTGAGTGGTGGTCCTGTTGTAGAAATCTTGACAAAAGTTCGTCTTGGTAGCGCAGGTGCAATAACTGAGGAGTTGGCAGAGATATTGTTCGAAGAATCTCTCGCACAAATAAAGAGAGATAAAGAAAAATGGCCAGGGATGAAAAAAGAACTTAGGGGATAAGTAAAAAGTAGCAAAGTTCATTTAAAATTAGAATAGGGGGAGATTAATATCCCCCGAATTTTTTTATTTTTGAATTCAAGAGATATGAAACTCATTTTTCTCAAACAAAATGTTCATGGTTTTGTTTTATGGGGTTGACCCCCACACCAAAATTTGGTGTGGGGGTTGACAAGGTGGAAAATTATATGAGAGACTGAAATTGATGATAGAAGATTTTAAATTTATTAAACCAGGAGAGGTCAGAGTAAGAATTGCTCCAGCTCCAACTGGGTTATTGCACATTGGTACAGCTAGAACTGCTCTTTTTAACTATCTCTTTGCTAAGAAAAATCAGGGGAGCTTTATTTTGAGAATTGAAGATACTGATATTGAGAGAATTGATCCTCGGGCTGAAAAGGATATTATGGAAAATTTAAAATGGCTGGGAATTGAATGGACAGAAGGACCAGACATTGGAGGAGAATACGGACCTTATCGCCAAAGCCAGAGATTAGAGATTTATGCTAAATATCTTGAAAAACTTTTAGCTGAAGATAAGGCCTATTATTGTTTTTGTTCAGAAGAAGAATTAGAGGCTGAAAAGCAATATAAAATGAGTATTGGTGAACCCCCTCGATATTCTGGAAAATGTGCTCAGCTTTCTAAAGAAGAGGTTCAAAAAAGATTGGCTGAGGGCCAGCCTTCAATTATTAGATTTAGGGTACCGGCAAAAAAAGTGGAATTTGAGGATTTGATTAGAGGAAAAATAGAATTTGATGCTTCTTTAATCGGGGATATTGTCATTGCTAAGGATTTGGCTACCCCTCTATATAATTTTGCAGTAGTGATTGATGATTTTGAGATGAAAATATCTCATGTGATTAGGGGAGAAGATCATATTTCCAATACTCCTAAACAAATTTTAATCCAGGAAGCCCTTGGTTTTCCCCGACCAATTTATGCCCATTTGCCCTTAATTTTGGGTCCAGATCGAACTAAATTAAGCAAAAGACATGGAGCGATAGCTATTTCAGAGTATAAAAAAAGAGGTTATTTGCCTGAGGCCTTGGTCAATTTTATGGCTTTTTTAGGCTGGAATCCGGGAACAGAAAGAGAAATTTATTCAATGGCTTCTTTAATAAAAGAATTTTCTTTAGAGAGGGTTCAAAAAGGAGGAGCAATCTTTAATATTAAGAGGTTGGATTTTTTAAACGGATTTTATATCCGCCAAAAATCAATTGAAAAATTAACCGAGCTTTGTCTACCTTATTTAATTGAGGCAGGATTGATTGAACCAGTTTTTAAAGAAGAATCAAAAGTATCAGAACTGCCAACTGCTTTTTTTGGAACAGAAATTGTTCAAAAATATGAGATTGCTGAAACTAAAGAGGAAATAAGTTTAGAGTTTTTGAGAAAGATTATTTCAATCTATCAAGAGAGACTAAAAAAATTGTCAGAAATTTCAGAATTGACTGATTTCTTCTTTAAGGATAAATTGGACTATGATAAAGAACTTTTGAGATGGAAGGAAATGACCGATGAAGAGATTAGAAGTTCTCTTGATAAATTAGAAAAAATATTATCTAGAATAAAAACTGAGGATTGGACTAAGGAAAATTTAGAAAATATTTTAATGCCAGAAGCTGAGAAAATGGCAGATAGGGGAATGCTTTTGTGGCCTTTGAGAGCAGCTTTAACTGGCAAAGAGGCTTCAGCTGGTCCTTTTGAGATTGCTGAAATCTTAGGAAAAGAAAAAACTATAAAAAGAATAAAAGAGGCTAGGGGATTAATAAAATAAAAAAAGCCAGCTAATAATAGCTGGCTAAGCAGCAATTTTAAAGAGCAATTTTAGGCTGTTTCCAAGAAAAGGATAATGGCCGTCACAATTGCTACACTCCAAACAAGTAAAGGCCCAATGGTATGCCAATATCCTACCTCTAGATACCTCCGAATCTTCGGAATCATCCGAATCCAGACAACAGCCTCAATTAAACAAATCACTGCTGCACTCAAAAACAAGAGAGGAAGTAGACTCCCGAGCATTTTACTCACCTCCTAAGATTTTTAAGCCTAATTCATTATTTCATATCCTAATAATCTTGTCAATATGTCCACTAGGCCTAACTCATTATATCATATCCTAATAATCTTGTCAATAAGTGGACTTTTATTGTCAAGTTTTTGTTTTGCCCAACAACCTAAAATAAAATCCCCAGAAACCTTAGAGGAAGCAAAAGAGATGGGGATAAAAGCTGGTAAAGAAGTAAAAGAAAAATTGCCAGGGATTTTAGAAAAAATCTGGGAAGAAGAAGTTTTACCAGTTTGGCAAAAGATGTATAACTGGTTTATGATCAATATTTGGCCAAAGATTGAGAGCTGGTTCAAAAGAGAAGTAAAACCTCGGGCAAAAGAAGAGATTGAAAAAAGAAAGCCAATGATTGAAGAAGAATTCCAAAAAGAGAAAGAAGAATTAAAAAAAGAAATACCAGAAGTTACCAAATCTCTCTGGGAAAGATTTAAGGAATTGATAAAGTGAGTTATAAGTAGGGGAGTGAATTTTTCTCTTGACATACTCTTTTATGCTATTTAATATATAGGGAAAATACTTCGCATAATAACTCTTTACCGAAATTGCTTATTTCCCATCCACTATGAAAAGAGATTCAAGACCAATTATAGAGCATATTGATGATTTTTTGGAATATTTAGATATTGAAAAAGGATTAAGTAATAAAAGCCAGGAAACTTATGAAAGATTTTTAAGAAAATTCGTTAAATGGTTGAAAATCAACAATTTAGAAAACCTCCTTCCTCATGAACTTAGTGAAGAACATATTCGAAAATACAGGGTGTTTTTATCTCAGAGTTTTAATAAAAATACTCAAGAACCTATTAAAAGATCTACTCAGAACTATTATCTTATTGCCCTGCGCAATCTTTTAAATTACTTTACTGATCGAGATATTCTTTCTTTGCCGGCAGAAAAAATAAAATTAGCTAAATCAAAATCCGATGAAAGAATAATTAAGTTTTTATCGATTGACCAAATTAAAAAACTATTGGAGACTCCAAAAATTTCTACTTTGGCCGGATTGAGAGACAGGGCTATTTTGGAGACTTTATTCTCAACAGGTTTGCGGGTGGCTGAATTGACAAATCTAAACCGAGAGCAAATTAAAATTACTCCTGAAACCAAATATTTAGAAGTGGTGATTATTGGTAAAGGCAATAGGCCGCGGCCAGTGTATTTTTCAAAAAGAGCAGTAAAATGGGTGAGAAAATATTTAGAGACTCGTAAAGACAAAGAAAAGGCATTATTTATTAACTACAAAGGGCCAAAATCAGCTCCCAAGCGCCTTTCTTCCCGTTCAGTTGAAAATATCGTCAAAAAATATGCCCTTTTAGCTGGTATTCCAATCTTCACTACTCCTCATACCATTAGGCATTCTTTCGCTACCGATCTTTTAATGAAAGGTATAGATTTAAGGACAATCCAAGAATTTTTAGGTCACAAAAACATTGGTACAACTCAAATTTATGCCCATATTACTTCGCGAAAACTTAGGGATACTCATAGAAAATTTCACAGTTTAAAAGAGTAAATAAAATTTCACGAGTTGAATTTTACGACACCTGTAGAAAAAGTCAACTTTATTAATAATATTTTTCACCAATCAATTAAAGCTCTATTTTATTTTCCAAATCTTCGTTGACGAGTGGCATATTCTTGAAGAGCTAAATCTAAATCCTTTTCAGTAAAGTCTGGCCAATATTTTTTAGAAAAATAAAGCTCAGAATAGGCAGATTGCCAAATTAAAAAGTTGGAAATACGTTGCTCCTTTCCAGTTCTGATAAGGAAATCGAGGTCAGAAGTCCAGAGATTCTGAGAAATAACCTCTTCGGTAATTTTTTCTGGAGGAATTTTCTTTCTAATTATATTTTTAACCGCTTCCACTATCTCTGCCCTTCCTCCATAACTCAAGGCAAAATTTAAAATCATCTCTTTATTGTTTTTGGTGAGCTCCTCAACCTCCTTTATTCTCCTTTGAAAAGATTTTGTTAACCTCTGGAGTTGACCAATTACTCTAATTTTTATCCCTTCTCGATGAATTTTTTGAATATTTTTCTTATTCAATATCTGCCAGAGCAATCCCATTAGATAATTTACTTCAGTTTTTGAACGCTTCCAATTTTCAGTAGAAAATACAAATAAGGTTAAAATCTTTATTCCCTTCTCTTTGCACCACTTTATTACCTTTTTCACTTTTTCCAATCCCCTTTTATGCCCCTCAAAAGTAGGCAATCCCCTTTCTCTCGCCCATCTTCGATTGCCATCAATAATAATCCCTAAATGATGTGGAACTTTTGTCATATTTATATTAAAAAATCTCCTTCTATTTTGATATTTTTAGGTAAAAGCTGAGGAAATTTAAATCCAAAAAAATAAAATATTTTAGTAATAATTTTTGAAAAAATAATTTTTGGTAAAAAAAATTTTTTTATTTCCTTCCGATATTTTAGAAAATCAGGAAAATTTTTCAAGAGAAAGTTTGCCGCAATTAATCCCCAGATCACCCCTCCTCTACTCCAAGGCTTAGTTAAACCAGCTGAATCACCACAGAGAGTAATTTTTTGATTTTTTGGAATTATGAAGTCTTGGGGAATTATCGCTGAAGTTATTCTTTCAAGTCGGAGATTGTTTTTCTTTAAAAATTCATTAAAAAGGGATTTTGCTCCTTTTGGCTTTTCAACAATTCCATATTCTATTTCTTTTCCTCGAGGAATTTTCCAGAAAAAACCAGATTTAGTTGGCCAAGTTTCAGCAAAATTGGAGTTGTCTTCTTTTGAAATAAACCCTTGAATTCCTAAATAAAATTGAGGCGGTTTTAATTTAAGATATTTTCTGGCTGTGGAGAAGGCTCCATCACAACCTATTATTCTCTCAAAGTCATTCTGAAATCTAAATAGATCTTCCTTATTGACATTATAGTTTAAAATGATTTTCGCTCCTGCCCTTTCAGCTAATTTAGCTACCAGATTATCGAGCTGAAAGTGATCCATTACCAAAAATTTTTTAAAAAATTTAATTTTCAAGGTCTTTTTTGGAAAATGAATTAAAGACGAATCAATTTCATTTTGAATTAAATTCTGGCTTTGGGGAACAAATTCTAAAATTCTTTCAGAAAAAAGCCCGGAACAAGTTTTTTTTCCAATTTTTTCTTTTTTTTCAAAAACAGTTACTTCACATCCTCTATCAGCTAATTTCCAAGCCAAATATAACCCGCAAATTCCAGCTCCAATAATAGCTACTTTCATAACTCTCGCGAATTTCCACGAATATAAACACAAATATCTCTGATATTCGTGCAATTCGTGGCCAAATTAGTGAATATTCGCGAGTCCTCAATTCTTATTGGTTCTTTTTCTTGTTGTTTAGCCACAATATAGCCCACAGCGAAAGAAAGCAAAGAAATTAAAATCACTCCAATTAAAAGTATTATATCATCTTGATGGGTTTTGACAAATTGTCTGATTTTTGCTAACATATAAATTATCAAATAACGAATTCAATATTTGTTGATTTATGGCTAAAACAAAATCTGCCGGAGCTACAAGATTGGGAAGGGATTCTCAGCCAAAATATTTAGGAGTAAAACTGTTTGAAGGTCAAATTGCTCAGCCTGGTCAAATTTTGATTCGCCAAAGAGGAACAAAATTCCTTCCCGGAAAAAATGTTAAAAGAGGAGGAGACGACACCCTTTATGCCTTAAAAGAAGGAGTTGTCCATTTCAGAACTAAAAGGAAAAGAAAATTTGATCACTCTCAAAGAATAGCTAAAATTGTTAATATTGAATAAAAGAAATTTATAAAAATTTGTTGAAATTTGTTCGCTTCGCTCGCGAAATTTATTGCAATAAATTTCTATCTATTTCTTCTATTAATTTCTACTTATTTCGCAGCCGAAGGCTGCTTTTTATAAATTCCCTAAACAAAGGGTGGGGCTTTAATGGCCTTGATTTGTATTCAGGATGAAACTGTACCCCTAAAAAGAAAGGATGCTTTTTTAATTCTATAATCTCTACTAAATCTCTTTCAGGATTAATTCCAGCCATCATCATTCCCTTCCTTTCTAAGATACTTCTAAACTCATTATTCAGTTCATAGCGGTGCCTATGGCGCTCAGATACATATTTGACCTTTCCATAGGCCTTCCAACTCCTGGTTCCCCTTTTAAGCTCACATTTATAAGCCCCTAATCTCATTGTCCCTCCATATTTTTTTTCTTTCAAGAGAGCTTTTTGTTCTGGCATGACATCAATCACTGGATCAACTTTGCCGGATTTGGTTGATATGAATTCAGTAGAATTTGCCTTTTTAAATCCACAGACATTTCGGGCAAACTCTACCACTGCCAACTGCATTCCCAAACAAAATCCTAAAAATGGGATTTTTTGTTTTCGGCAGAATTCAATTGCCTTTATTTTTCCTTCCACTCCCCTACTTCCAAAGCCACCTGGAACAATTATTCCATCAAATTTGTTAAGTTCTTTTAGTTTTTTAGGATTTTTTTCATATTTTTCAGCTCCTAGCCAATTAATCTCAGGCTTCTTTTTAAAAAACCAAGCGGCGTGTTTTACTGCCTCAATCACTGAAATATAAGAATCCATCAAAGTAAACTTTCCAGTCTCAAAATATTTCCCCACCATACCGATTTTAACTGGTTTTTCAGCAGTTTTGATTATTTTAACCAATTTTTCCCAATCTTTTAAATTTTGTTTTCTCGATTTCAAATTGAATTTCTCTAATATCCTATTCCCCAGATTTTCTTTTTCAAAATTGATTGGTATTTCATAAATCGATTCGATATCAGGAGCAGAAATGACATCTTTAATATCCACATTACAAAAAATTGAGATTTTTCTTTTCCTGGGCTCATCCAAAGGAACTTTGGAGCGGCCTAAAATAATATCTGGCTGAATCCCGGCTTCATTTAATAATCTAACGGCAGTCTGAGTAGGTTTGGTTTTCATTTCTCCAATTTTTTCCGGAATTGGTAAATAACTAACTAAGATAAAAAGGATGTCTTTGGGTCGTTGTAAATGCATCATTCTGGCCGCTTCCAAAAAAAGGAGGTTTTGATACTCCCCCACTGTTCCTCCAATTTCAATTAAGACAAAATCAGCCTTAGTTTTTCTGGCTGCCTTTTGAATTCGAGAAATTACTTCATTTGGAATGTCAGGCACAACCTCAACGCATCTCCCGCCATATTCTAAATTTCTTTCTCGATTTATCACCGCCTGATATACTCTGCCAGTGGTAATATAATTATCGGTAGTTAAATTTTCATCTAAAAATCTCTCATAATTTCCAATATCCTGGTCGCATTCTACTCCATCTTCGGTCACAAAAATTTCCCCATGTTCAATGGGGTTCATAGTTCCAGCATCGACATTGATATAGGGGTCAATTTTAACCGCGGTCACTTTAAAACCCTTACTCTTTAAAATCCTTCCAATAGAAGCCACCGCTACCCCCTTGCCAATTCCAGACATCACTCCACCCGCAACAAAAATGTATCGTGCCATAGGCACTTTCTTGCGAATTACGAATAGTTTCGAATTACGAATAACGTTTCTGAGTTCCCAATTTTTAATTCGTAATTCGGTTTAATTCGTAATTCGTAGGGTTATTTCTCTTCAATTATTATTACTCTTACCTCTACCTCTAAATTGTGTTCAAACTTAATTTTGACTGGAAATTCTCCCAGCTCTTTAATCGGCTGTTGTAGATCGATTTGAGTTTTTTTAATTTCAAAACCAAGTTCTTTTAATTTATCAGAAATTTTTTGAGGAGTAATTGATTCGAAAAGCTGCTGATCTTTTCCAACTTTAACTGGAATGATAATTTCCTGACCATCAATATTAGAAGCTATTTCTTGAATTTTCTTCAATTCTTCTTCTGCCTTTTTAGCTTCTACTTCTTTTTTAGCTTCCAGCCAAGCTAAAGCTTCTTCAGTAGCTGGCCTTGCTAATCCCTTGGGAATCAAAAAATTCCTGGCATAGCCATCAGCCACCTCCTTAATGTCATATTTTTTCCCGAGCTTATCAATATCTTGGAGAAGTATAATTCGCATACTTAACTGAAATTAGAAAATAGTATGGAAATTGGAAAATGGAAAATAGTTAATAACCAATTTCGAATTTCTATTTTCATATTTTCTCATAATTCTTTTATTACTTCAATAGCTTTCTCCAATTGGGGATCTCTACCTTCT
Organism: Patescibacteria group bacterium; assembly: GCA_030016765.1. Classification (GTDB taxonomy): domain Bacteria; phylum Patescibacteriota; class Minisyncoccia; order Minisyncoccales; family JASEJS01; genus JASEJS01. The sequence goes on along the minus strand of JASEJS010000004.1, from coordinate 6,053 downwards.
TCATAATCTTTCTCGGTCATTTCTACCAGTATATCTGGCTCTATGCCAACTCCAGTAATCGATTGGCCTTTTGGAGTCAACCACTTTGCGGTTGTAATTTTTAAAATTGAACCATCTCTTAGTCTCTCTGGTTCTTGAACTAAACCTTTACCAAAAGAAGTTTCTCCAATTATTATAGCTCCCCGGTTATCTCTTAGAGCTGCAGCTAAAATTTCAGCTCCAGAAGCAGTTCCTTGATTAATTAAAACCACTATGGGATAGTCTACAAATCTTTCATTTCCCTCAGCTTTATGTTCCTCTCTTTTTTTTCCTTCTACAATAACCACCGTTTGTCCCCTTTCCAAAAACCAGCCTGAGATCGCTTCAGCTTCTTCTAGCAGACCTCCGGGATTATTGCGCAAATCTAAAACGATTTTTTGGGCAGGACTGTCTAAAATTTCAATTGCGGCTTTTCCAAAGTCAGAACTTAACTCCTCAGAAAATTGATAGAGTTTTAAATAAACAATATTCTCATCTTTTAATTCCTTCTTTAAGGTAGGAACTTTTATCATTGCTCTTTTGATCTTAAACTCTTTTGGTTCTTGCCATCCCTCTCTCAAGATAGTTAGAGTGACTTCGGTTCCCTTTGGCCCCCGGATTAGACTTACTGCCTCTTCAATGGTTATTTCAGCAGTTAGGGTATCATTAATTTTTATAATTTTATCACCTGTTCTTAAACCTGCTTTTTGAGCTGGGGTACCTTCCAAAGGGGCAATGACTTGAAGTTGGCCTTTCCTTATCCCGATTTCCATTCCCACTCCTTCAAATACTTCGCCCTTAATGCTCTTTAAAAATTCTTTAGTCTCTTCTGGATTTAAGAAGATAGTATAAGGATCATTCAAAGATTTTACCATCCCAGAAATTGCTCCATAAATCATCTTTTGAACATCGAGTTTCTCTGGGCTAACGAATTTTTCTTGAAGTTTATGATAAGCTTCCCAGAAAAGAGAAAAATCAATTTCTTCTGGTGGACAAATTTTGCATTGAGTTTTCCCAAGATAAAAGCCTAATCCAAAATCAGTCAAAATAAAAATCAGTAAAAAAAATATGGTGAGAGCTTTTCTAAGTTTCATATTAAACATTTTACCCTGTTAGAAATTTCTAAGCAAGGCTTCTTAGTTTTAAGTAGTTTAACAAATTTTTACTCTTAATCCAATTAGGCGAATTAATTTTAGGTTTTCAATGAGAAATTTCAAAAGGAGATTTTTGGCCTCTTTTTTTAGAATTTTTAAATCATTAGTTGGCTCTTTTAATGTCTTTGATTTAGTATGGGTTTCAAAACCTCGGAAGCGACAAATGACTGTAATAGTTTTAAAGGAAAATTTGTTTTCAATTAACTCTTGATGAACATCTTCAATAATTTTTTCAAAAGTATTAAAAATAATTTCTGGGTCGCGGGTATCTTTTTCAAAAGTGTGTTCTTTGCCAATTGATTTTATAACCTTCTCTGGACTTACTGGTTCTTCATCAATACCTCTAGCTTTTTGATAAATAGTTTCTCCTGTTATCCCAAAAAGACTTTTAAGCTTTGATTCTGACAATGTTTTAAGTTCTTTAATCTTATTTATTTTAATAGCCCTTAATTTTTCAGCCGTTTTTGGCCCAATCCCTGGTAAATCTTCAATGTCTAATGGCTCAAGAAATTTTCTCACTTGATTTGGCTTAATAATTAATAATCCATTTGGTTTGGCTTTTTCAGCTGCCATTTTGGCAATTAATTTATTTGGCCCTATGCCAATAGTTGAAGTCAATTTTTCTTTCTCAAAAATTTCCTTTTTCAATTTTTGAGCTAAATTCTCTGCTTTTTCCCAAGATATTCTCATAGTACAATTTCTACGGCCGTAGAAATTGTATGATAAGTCGAGATAGGCTTCATCTAAGGAAACCTGCTCAAATATCTTAGAATATTTTTTAATAATTTCCATGATATTTTCGGAAGCCTTTTGATAAAGTTCCATATTTACTGGCAAGAATATAGCTTTTGGGCAAAGTTGATAGGCTTTGGAAATTGGCAAAGCCGAATGAATCCCATATTTTCTGGCTTCATAATTTGCGGTAGAAACCACTCCCCTGCCCTTGCCTCCTTTGGGATCAGCTCCCACTACTACTGGTTTTCCCCTAAACTGAGGATTTTCCCTCTCCTCAACCTGAGCAAAAAAGTAATCCATGTCGATATGTAAGATTATTCGGTTCATATTATTTCATACACAAATCACACAAAGAAGAGAAATTTGAGAAAGAGATAAAAATAGTCTGTTTAATAATTTAGCATTTCATTAAATTTTTGCCAGTCAAAATTCCAAGGATCTGTTTTACGAGAAGGGGCAATATCTTTATGTCCTAATATGTAATCTATTTTGTATTTCGATTTTAACTTCTTTACTAATTTAACTAACTTCTGATATTGAATTTCATTTGGGCTTTCATTTTTATGATAAAGAAGTTCAATACCAATTGAAAAATTGTTCACGTTGGTTCTGCCATCCGGCATTTTGCTAGTGCCTGCATGAAATCCAATATCTCCTTCTGGCACCAAGCGATATATTGTTCCATCTCTTGCAATAAGGTAATGTGGTCCAGCATTATAAAGTTTAAATTCGTAAAGCACGCCTTCAACACTATAAATGTCATCACCTAAAGCATTATAAGCAGAATGAATAATGATAGTGTCAATTGTCCGAGGCTTTTTTGGAGTATGATGGCCCCAACTAATAAATTTATCAATTATCTTTAAATCATTAGACTGCTTTGTAAGTTTATCCCAATCAGTATAAATATATTCACCTATGTTATTAACTGGCAAATGAGATCCTATTTTAATTCCTAAAACATCATTATAAACTTTGGAAATAGTACCCATCCATTCATTAGCTCGATAACCAACATATAATAAATGAAAAGCATCTAAATCTTTTCGAGCTGCTTTTAGATAAATATTTCTCCTAATACCTTTTGCAAACTCTTGAAAACCAATTTTTAAATTTTTGTACTTTCTATTACGAGAAGGATTTGGTTCATAAGTAGGTAAACCATTTTTCATCAAAGCATTTTGCCAATGATATGCCATTGGATTGTTGTACCATCTCGAAAATGAAACTGTTCCAAATCCACTTTCGGCTACCATAACGCCAGTAAGAAACAAAGGATTAATATTATATTCCTTTGAGACATCAACAATAAGTTGAGCCATTTGCTCTGGAGTTATATTCTCTTGTTCATCGATTTTAGTTTGAAAATAGATTGAATTTGGGTAATTATCCGCTATATATTGAAAAAGGCGATTTATAAATTCTTGGCTATAGATATCTTTAAGAGGTTTATTTTCGGAAACGCTTTGGTATCGATAAAATTGATATTTTACTTTTTCATCAATTTTTGGATACTCTGAAATCTTTCCTTTCGCTGGGCTTACACATCTGAAACCAATATCATAATTATAATTGCTCGGAGTTGTATAACTTCTTTTAGCTACCCTAAGATAGTCAGGGCTAATACTCCCCCATGAGCCTCCTCGTAAAACTTTTACTTTTCCAGTTTTTGGACCTTTTGGATTATTTTTTGGCTTTTTTTATAGTAATCTGGATCATACCAATCGTTAGTCCATTGCCAAATATTTCCACTCATTCCATAAAGTCCGTAGTTATTTGACGGAGTATCTTTTACTTTTGCTAATCTCCACCAATTACCTTTCATTACTCCTTTTTCCTCATCAAAATTTGCCATCAAAGGATTAAATTCATCACCCCAAGGAAAATTTTTTCCTTCTAAACCACCTCGAGCTGCATACTCAAATTCAGCTTCAGTTGGCAATCTATAGCCTATTTCTGGGGGAAGTTCTTCAATTTTACTTCTCCAATTGCAATAATCCACTGCCTGATACCAATTTATGCCAGTCACGGGATTTTCTGGATGATTATAAGTTTCGTATTCCCAATATTTTGATTTTTCTCCACCTGCTTCAACATATTCTTTAAAATCTTCATAGGTTACTGGAGTTTCGTCCATATAAAAAGAATCCACTCTAACAAAGTGGGCTGGATGTTCATCAGAAAATTTACTCCTATCATCTCCCATTAAAAAAGTACCGCCTGATATTAAAATCATTTTCTTAATGCCATAAATGTATTTTGGCAACTCATTTACATTTATTTCTGAAATATCTTTTTTGATTTTTTCTTCTTTTTCATTAATTTTATATTTGGTTATCGTAGAATAAATAAAAAAGCTAAAAACTCCAATAATAAATAAAGATATTAAAATTTTTATTTTTTTCGAAACCATATTTAAATAGTAACATTTTCCTGATAAATTTGAAATAATTTTTTTCAACAAAATTAGGGGAAATATTTCCCCTAAAGTAGCTTTTAAAATGTAAGTAAGAACTTTACTTTATCTCCTAAATTTCAATTTCTTAGATTTTTTAATTTTTGAATGAGATTCGGTAAATATAAGTACCCCCAGAAGGAGTCGAACCTTCAACTTCCGGCTTAAAAGGCCGTTACTCTACCAATTGAGTTATGGGGGCCTTATCCATTATTATATTTTATCACTTTTTTAAATAAAATTAATTTTTTTAACAAAATCAATTGGCAAAATATGCCAATTAAGCTATAATACAATTTCAATGGTCGTTGAGATTGTATTATATTCCTTCTAATTTTAATTTTTCTAAGAGTTCTTTTTGTTTTTTGGTTAATTTTTTGGGAGTTTTAATAATTAATTCTACATAAAGGTTGCCCCTTCCATAACCTGAAAAGTGAGGAATTCCCTTTCCAGAAATTCTCAAAATTTTTCCTGATTGAGTACCTGCTGGAACTTTTAATAAAATTTTTTTACCTTCTAAAGTGGGAATCTCAATTTCATCTCCCAAAGCAGCCCGAGAAAAGGAAATTGGTGCCAAAATATATAAATCATCTCCTTTTCTTTTGAAAATTGAATGTGGCTTTACAAAAATTCTTACATATAAATCTCCTGATCTTCCTCCTTTTCTACCAGCTTCTCCTTTGCCATCAATTTTTATTACCTGATTGGTATCAACTCCAGCCGGAATGAAAATTTTAATGCGTTCTTCACCTCTTACCCTTCCTTCCCCTTTGCAGACATTACAAGGTTTTTCAGGGCGATATCCTTCTCCTCCACATTCAGGACAAGTAGTATATCTAGTAAATGAACCAAAAAAGGTCTTTTTGATTTGCTGAACCTCACCTGTTCCCCGACAAGAAAAACACTCATTGATTGGAGTCCCTGGCTCAGCCCCAGTTCCCTGACAACGAGAACAAAGAACATATTTAGCTAAAGTTATTTCTTTTTCTTTTCCTTTCAAAGTGTCTTCCAAAGGAATTTCCAAATCAATCTCAATATCTTTTCCTTTCTTTAAATCTCTTTTTCTGCGAGGAGCACCAAAACCAAAGATTTCTTCAACCATTTCTCCTAAATCTCCAAAATCAAAATCAAATTCCTCTCCAGGTCTACCCCAAGCCCAGCTGAAATCAAATCCTGGTTCTGCTCCTTCAAAAACTCGGCCAAATTTATCATATTGGGCCCTCTTTTCTTTATCTGACAAAACCTGATAGGCTTCATTTATTTCCTTGAATTTCTTCTCATCTCCTCCTCGATCTGGATGATATTTGTGAGCCAACTTATAATAGGCCTTCTTTATTTCTTCGGAAGAGGCATCTTTGGATACACCTAAAATTTGATAGTAATCCTTCATAATTCGCTTCACTCAAATTCAAAATGCAAAATGCAAAAATCAAAATGACAATGTAAAATGTAAAATTTTGAATTTTGAATTGTAATTTTGCATTTTGATTTTTGATTTTTGAATTATTTCTCCTTGTATTCTCCTTCTTCAGGCCTTGGTCCTTCTTCAGGCTTCTTTTCCTGAGCTGCTTTATACATTTCGGCTCCCACTTTTTGAATAGCCTGAGATAATTCTGAAGTTTTACTTTTAATTTCCTCTATATTATCACTATCTTTCACTTTTTTCAATTCTGAAATTTTTTCTTCAATTT
>JASEJS010000059.1 GCA_030016765.1 Patescibacteria group bacterium | reverse complement strand
TAATTGATTCTTGTTATCAAGAAATGGAAATTGAAGCTAAAAAGAAAAATTTAAAATTGATTTGGCAGAGACCAAGTGTTCTTTTACCAAAAATAAACATAGACAAATCAAAGATCCATCAAGTAATTTTAAATTTAATTGACAACGCCATTAAATATACCCAAAAGGGAGAAATTGAGATTAAGGCTCAAAAAACTAATTCTAAAATTCAAATTTCAGTGAGAGACACTGGCGAAGGTTTAACTAAAGAAGAAAAAAAGAGGATTTTTGAAGGATTTACTCGAGGAACAGCTGGATTTACCCATTGGATAGAAGGAGCAGGCCTCGGCCTTTATATCTCAAAAAAATATGTTGAGCTTCACCAAGGCAAAATCTGGGCAGAAAGTAAAGGAAAAAATAAAGGTTCAATTTTTTATATTGAATTACCAATTATTTAACAACTTTTGATGACTTTGTTATTATGGAATAGGATTAGTCGAATTTAAAAATAAATAAAATTATGGAAAAACAGTATCCAAAAAATTTGGAAAAATGGGGAAGATTTTGGGAAAAGGAAAAAATTTATAAATTTAAAAGAGACAAAAAATCTATTTACTCTATTGATACCCCCCCTCCCTATGTTTCAGCTGAGCATCTCCATGTTGGACATGTTATGAGTTATGTCCAAGCTGACTTTATAGCCAGATTTTGGCGTCAAAAAGGATTTAATGTTTTCTATCCAATGGGATTTGATGATAATGGTCTACCGACAGAAAGATTTGTAGAGAAAAAGTATAATATTGATAAATCTAAAATTTCTAAAAAAAATTTTGTGGAATTATGTTTAAAAGAAACAAGAAGAATTTCTAAAATTTATAAAAAATTTTGGCAAAAAATAGGATTAAGTATTGATTGGTCGCTTTCTTATAATACTATCGGACCTCTCTGTCAAAAAATTTCCCAAAAATCTTTTATTGAATTATTTAAAAATAAAAAGATAATCAGGAGAGAAGAGCCGATTATTTGGTGTCCAAAATGTCAGACCGCTCTTTCTCAGGCAGATTTAATTGATAAAAAAGAATCAGGTTATTTAAATTTTATCAAATTTTTATTTTGGAATGGTAAAGAAGCTATTGTTGCTACCACTCGGCCAGAACTAATTCCTGCTTGTATTGCTTTATTTGTTAATCCCCTCGATAAACGCTATAAAGCTTTTATTGGAAAGAAGGCAATTGTTCCTTTGGGCAATTATAAAGTTCCAATTTTAGCTTCTCAAAAAGTTGATCAAAAATTTGGCACAGGATTAATGATGGTTTGTACTTGGGGAGATATTGAAGATATTTATAAATGGAAACAATATAAATTAAAAACAAGATTAATTATTAACAAAGATGGTTCTTTGAATGAATTATCTGGAGTATATAAAGGGCTTTCTATAATGGAGGCGAGAAAAAAAATTTTGATTGATTTAGAGAAAAATGGCTTCTTAAAAAAGAAAGAAAAAATAACCCACGTTTTAAATGTTCATGAAAGATGTAAAACCCCAATTGAATTCCTCAAAGCTCCTCAGTGGTTCATTAAAATCTTAGATATTAAAAAAACTCTAAAAAAACAAGGAAAAAAGATTAACTGGTATCCGAAATTTATGAAAGTAAAATATGATAATTGGGTAGATAATCTTAAATGGGATTGGTGTATCTCTCGTCAACGTTTTTATGGAACTCCTTTCCCTGTTTGGTATTGTTCAAATTGTGGAAAAATTATCTTAGCTAAGGAAAAGGATTTACCAGTAGATCCCACTCAAAATAAACCTCCGATCTCGAGATGTCCAAAATGTAAAAGTAATAAGTTTCTACCTGAAACAGATGTTATGGATACTTGGATGACTTCTTCTCTTACCCCTTTAATCAATGCTCGCTGGAAAGAAAAGAAAAGTTTGATTCAAAAAATTTATCCAATGAATCTACGACCTCAAGGCTTTGAAATCATTCGGAGCTGGCTTTTTTATACTGTAGTTAAGTCTTTCTTTCATACCAAAACTTTGCCCTGGAAAAATGTAATGATTTCTGGTTGGGGACTCGATTGGGAAGGAAAAAAAATGAGCAAATCTTTAGGTAATGTAATTTACCCAGAAGAAGTTTTAAAAAAATATCCTGTTGATGCCCTAAGATATTGGGCAACCAAGGCTAATTTAGGCAAGAATTTAAGATATCAGGAAAAAGAAGTTGAAAACGGCCATCGATTAATGACCAAGCTTTGGAATGCTTTCTACTTTTCTTTTTTTCATCTTAAGAATTTTAATATTAATAACTTCAATTATAATTTTAAATTATATCCAACAGATCAATGGATCTTTTCTAAACTTCAAGAAACTATTAAAAAATCTACTAATTATTTTGAGAAATATGAATATGGAAAAGCGAGAAGAGAAATTGAAGATTTCTTTTGGAAAGATTTTTGTAACAACTATTTGGAATTGATAAAATATAGGCTCTATTCTAAAAGGGAAGATATAATAAAAAAATCAGCCCAATTTACTTTATATAAGGTTTTTTTAAATATTTTGAAGCTTTTTGCGCCTTTTCTTCCTTATCTTACTGAAGAGATATACCAGTTGTATTTTCGAAAATTAGAAAAAGTCAAAAGTATTCATTTAACTTCTTGGCCAGTAATTGAAAAAGATTTATTAAATAAAAAAATCGAGTTAACTGGAGACCGAATAATAAATTTGATTAATGCCATAAGAAAAAGTAAATCAGAAAGAAATTATTCTCTTAAAGAAGAAGTGAAGAGACTCATTATTTATTGTAGTAATGATATGGCTAAAAAGCTCTCTCTCTTTGTAAATGATTTAAAAGAAATGAATAATATAAATGTCATTGAATTTAAGACTAAAGACGAAATTAAAAATGGAATATCAGTTAGAGATGGTTTAAAGATTAAAATTCAATTTTAAAAAAAGAAAATTAAAATCTAGGCCGAATCTGAAGGAAAAGGTAAAGGAAGCACTTTTTATATTGAGTTGCCAATAAAATAAATTTTACACTTGCATCTATAATTCAAGAAGTTGACAATTGATTGAAAAAATGAAAAAATAAACATAGAAATATGGCAAAATATAAAATTGTCATTTTTGATTTAGATGGGGTCATTTTTTCTAAACCTTGGTCTTCTAATGTAGAAGAAGTAGCGGTAAGCAGTTGGGATGTCTTGTTTAAGGAGTTGGGTATGTATGACTTGCATGAAAAACTCAAAAGAATGTTTATTGAGAAACGTTTTAAATCTTATTTAGATTGGACTGAGGCTGCCTGCTGTCTTCTTAAAGCAAATGGGCTTGATAAAAAGACCTTTGAGGAGATTATAAAAAGAAGGCCCTTCATCACCGGTGCCAAAGAAACTTTAAAAATCTTAAATCAGAATGAAATAATAACTGGAATAGTAAGTGGTAGTTTTGAAGAGCTGGCTTTAAGGGTAAAGAAAGAAATAGGAATGGATTATATTTTGGCCCACTGCAGATTGAAATTTAACGAAAAGACAGGCCTACTTGAAGATTGGAAATTGTTTGGAACTGATTGGAAAGATAAAGCTAAATTCGTAAAATATATGGCTGATTTGTACAAAACAAATTTAGCTCAATGCGCTTATATTGGTGATGATGTTAATGACATTCCAGTTTTTAAAAAAGTTGGTTTACCAATTGCCTTCAATGCTCATAAGAAAAAAGTAAAAGAGGCAGCTAAGATTGTAATTAAAAAGAAAGATTTAAGAGAAATTTTGCCTTATCTCGGTTTAAAATAAAACAAAGTTTAAAATTCTTTTGATTGAAGTTGAACCAAAAGGTTCAACTTTTTATATTGAATTGCCAATCTGTTAAAAGTAGATTAAAAATTTTTGATCTCGGTTATAATTAGATTTTCTATTGCGAGCGAGGCGCGGAGCGCCGAGCGAGCAGATTAATAATTTAAAATTTAAAGTTTTAGGAGATTTTTGGTTAAAATTTCAAACTTAATCTTGACAAAAGCTTTTGAAAATGAATAAAATTGAGTTAGAAGATTTAAAAAATAAATATAGGAGAGTGAGGAAAGATGGAAGAAGAGATTGATGAAATATATGAAATGATAAAGAGAACAATAGTAGGTGCTTTGATTGCAGTGGTGGTGTTGGGAGGTCTAATTGTCGCCGGATACATTTTTGCTCAGATATTCAGTGCTCCAATGGTTGATGAGGTTTCCAATCCTTCTGAGACCGGCACAGGAGTGAAGGGAGTACCAGCGATAGGAGGAGTAAATGCTTCAGTAGAAATCACCAAGGAAAGCGAAGCCGAAATAGAAAAAGTAGATACCGATGGAGATGGAATGTCA
>JASEJS010000003.1 GCA_030016765.1 Patescibacteria group bacterium | reverse complement strand
CCGAAGGTCGCTGAAAGGCGACCGCCCCCCCCCCCCTCCTCTAAGAGGAGGGGGGAGAGGGCGAGCGATTAACTTGGTAATACCAATGTGGTATCAAAAACTCATCCAAATTTTCAAAATTCCTGATTTGCGCAACAAAATCTTCTTTGTTTTGGGAATTTTTGTCATCTTCAGAATAATGGCTAACCTTCCTATTCCTGGAATTAATGCTGAAAACCTAAGGAGTTTTTTTGCCCAATTTCAGATGTTTGGGCTTTTGAATTTATTTACCGGCGGAGCCTTAGACAATCTTTCCATTGTAATGTTGGGCTTGGGTCCTTATATTACGGCCGTAATTATCTTCCAGCTTTTAACCATGATTTTTCCTCAACTGGAAAAAATGTATAAAGAAGAAGGAGAAATTGGTCGACAAAAATTTAATCAATATTGCCGAATTGCCACTGTTCCCTTAGCTGCTCTTCAGGGGTATGGAATGCTCACCTTGCTCCAAAGACAAAATGTGATTTCAGCTCTTTCTCCAATTTCACTCTTTGGTTCAATCTTAACTATCACTGCCGGAGCTCTGTTTTTAATGTGGTTAGGGGAATTAATTTCAGAAAAAGGAATTGGCAATGGGGTTTCCCTTTTGATTTTTGCTGGAATTGTTGCTGATTTTCCCAATAATATTCGTCAAATGTTGATTACCTGGGATCCAGCTAAAATTCCTTCCTATTTGCTCTTTTTTGCTCTGGCTCTTTTAATCATTGCCAGTGTAGTTTTAATTAATGAAGGAAGAAGGAACATACCAATTTCTTATGCCAAAAGGGTAAGAGGAATGCGCCTTTATGGAGGAGTTTCCACTTATTTACCTTTAAATGTTAACCCAGCTGGAGTAATTCCAATAATCTTTGCCTTATCCCTTATGCTTTTTCCTTCAATGATTGCTAATTTTTTAGGAGGAACAGGGGGAATTGTGGGTTCGATTGCCAGAGGCATAGGAAATATCTTTCAAAACTCTTGGGTTTATGGAGTTTTATACTTTTTATTAGTAGCTCTCTTTACTTATTTTTACACTGCTGTCACCTTTGATCCAAAAGCCATTTCTACCAATTTGCAGAAAATGGGAGGCTTTATTCCAGGAATCAGGCCAGGTCAGGCCACTGCCAATTTCATGTATTATATTTTAAATCGAGTTTTATTAATCGGCGCCCTTTTTTTAGGAACCATTGCCGTGATGCCATCAATCGTTGGTGGTATTACTGGAGTAATGGTCTTTAGATTCTTAATTGGAGGTACTGCTTTGTTAATTGTGGTTTCAGTGGTTTTGGAAACTGTGCGCCAAATCAATGCTCAATTACAAATGAGAGAATATGAGACGTTTTAGAACCTACGAATTACGAATCTAATCGAATTACGAATAAATTTTATGAAAAACCTAAAAGTGATAATTTTAATGGGACCTCCGGGTTCCGGGAAAGGAACTCAGGCAGAACTTCTATCAGATAGGTTAAGTTTATATTATTTAGAAACTAGTAAGGTTTTAGAGGAAAAATTTAAAGAGGCAAGAAAAGGAGAATATTTAAAGGTAAAAGGAAAAAAATATAAAATTTTGGATGAAAAAAAATTATGGGAAAAGGGAATTTTATGCCACCCTCCTTTTGTTACTCATTTAGTTAAAGAAAAGATAAAGGAATTGTTTAAATTGGGCAAGAATTTAGTCTTAGCTGGTTCCCCCAGAACTTTATATGAGGGAAGAGAAATTATTCCCCTTTTGAAAAAATTATATGGTCAAAAAAATCTCAAGATAATTCTTCTCGAATTAACCCCAAGACAGAGCATTTGGAGAAATAGCCATAGAAGGATTTGTCAATTGATGCGTCACCCGATTTTATACACAAAGGAAACAGCCAAACTCAAAAGATGTCCCTTAGATGGTTCCAAACTCATTAAAAGAAAAGGTTTAGATGAGCCAAAAACCATTAAAGTAAGATTAAAAGAGTATAAAGAAAGAACTTTTCCTTTAATTGAATATTTTAAAGCAGAAGGATTAAACCAAAAAAAGATAAATGGCGGAAAATCAGTTGAAAAAGTCTTTAAAGAAATTTTGGAAGCTTTAAAATAACAATATTACAATTTCTACGGCCGTGAAAATTGTAATATATTATGATCAAGATTAAGTCACTCGCGGAAATTCAAATAATGGCTGAGGGTGGTAAAATTTTAGCTAAGATAATGAAAGAATTAGAAAAAATGGTTAGGCCAGGAATTACCACTAAGGAATTGGACAGGACAGCTGAAGCCCTGATTTTAAAATCGGGTGGAAAATGCTCATTTAAAGGCTATGAAGGCTTTCCCGCCTGCCTTTGCACCTCAATTAATGAGGAAATTGTTCATGCTATTCCCTCAGAAAGAAAATTAAAAGAAGGAGATATTATTTCTTTGGATTTAGGAATTCTTTATAAGGGATTTCATTCAGATATGGCAATTACAGTTCCAGTTGGGAAAATTGATCCTGAAAAGGCCAGGCTTATCCGAGTAACAAAAAAAGCTTTAAAAAGGGGAATTAAAAAAGTAAGATTAGGAAATACCTTTGGCGATATTGGAAATACTATTCAGAGATATGTTGAATCTCAAGGATTTAATGTGGTTAGGGATCTTTGTGGTCATGGAATTGGAAAAGAATTGCATGAAGATCCAAAAATTCCAAATTATGGAAAAAGACATTCAGGTCCAGAAATTAAAGAAGGAATGGTATTTTGTATTGAGCCAATGGTCACAGTAGGGGATTGGAAAATAAAGAAAACTAAAGATGGATTTGGCTATGAAACTGCCGATGGGTCGCTATCTTGCCATTTTGAACATATGGTAACAGTTATTAAAAACGGCTGTAAGGTATTGACAGAATTAAAATAATAAATTAATATAAAAAAGGGAGAAGATATAAGGAGTTTGGGCTCGAGAAGATAAATCTTCTCACAAAAACATAGGAATAGCGGAGACAAATAATAGTTCTTTAAAGACGGGGCAAGAGCAATATTCAGCTTGAGCCCCTTTTTATGTGGGTAAATATGGTTCTTTATTAGCTTATTTTACACACTGAATAGCCGGAATTAAAAATGAATGTAAGGTATTGATAAGTTCAGAATAATAAAATAATCTATATAAAGAAGTTCTTTTATAAATAAAAGGTGAGGTTGGAAATGCCAATGAGGAAAATTGAAGAGTTGCATTCTTTCCCTTTTTGGAAAATAGTGCAATTAGAGAGGAATTATCAGAAGATAAAAGCCAGTGTCAAGAAAGAGGGAATAAAAGATCCAATTATTGTCACCAATTCCGGGCTAATTTTAGATGGACACCATCGATGGCGGATAGCGATAGAACTTGGGCTTAGGGAAATTCCTTGTAAAGTGCCAAAAAATTTTGCTGAGATCTTCAAAATTATCCTAGGTGCTGGGAAGGATATTGCGAGAATGATCGCCAAACTAATTTTTTAAGGAGCAATAATAAGCTCCATTTTTTTATACCAATTAAATATTATTTTTTAGCCCGTTAGAAAGCCTACTCCTTTGGGATAGGGATGAATCAATCATCATCTTTGTTTTCTTTTAAACAATTGAAATAGGGACACGTCCAATTTTTTAATCCGTTAACCAATACCATTTCAATTACATTTTACATCTGTTAATACGAGGTGTTGACAAAATTGAAATATAAATTATAATGAAAATATTAGCAATTTAATAAATTTAAAAGGAGGGTAAGGAAATGAAGGAAAGAAAAAAACTAATTAGCAAGCAAGGGAGAAAAATAGAAGGATTGTATTTCTATAATGTACCAGAGCATCTTCAAGAGGCCTTAGAAACTTTAGCAGGAGTTCCTGAGAACGATCTAGAAGGAAATATTTTAGCATTAAAGTGGGCTGGAATACCTGATGAGGTATTAAAAAAAAGCCTAACTAAAAAAATCTCTACAGGAGAGGAATGGTTTTCGGAGCAGGAGATAGAGAGGGCTCTCCGGCATCTTCAAGACATGGGTTTTATTGACGAAGAAGGGCTAATTACTGAAAGAGGTGTTGAAGCCCTTAAAACTTTAGTCTTAACTCGAGGGAGGTGATTAAAAATGGGATATACTAGTGAGCTGAATGAAAAGGATGAAAAACTACTCCAGGCAGCGGCAAAGGGAGAGTTTAGCAGACCTTCTCCAGAACTTTTAAACTCAGAGGAGTGGGAACAGGTAGAGATTGAGTGTGAAAAAATGCATCGCGAATTTGAGGAAAGACTCAGAAAAGACGAGGATTTTAGAGAGGCTTTTGAGAGGAGGGTAAAAACACTTTGCGAGGAGATGCATACAGGTAAAGATAAAAAAGAAAGAATCACGGAGATCGCAAAATTAGAGATTTTACTCAATTGGGAAAATATACGCGATAAGAAAGTTGTATAAAGAATAGAAATTGCACATTCTAGGGGTGCCAGCCAAGCTGAGCACCTATTTTTTGTTTCTAAAGAATTTATAGTAAAATTAAATAGCGAATTATTGGCATTATATTTGAATTAATTATTATAAAGTGAGAATTATGGGAAAAATTATTACTCAGCCAAAAACCAAAACTCTGGTTGGTAGAACTCCAAAAGAAATTTTACAAATCTGGGAAAAAGCCAGGGGTATTTGGAAAAAGAAAAAGCCTGGACCAATTACTTATTTGAGAAAAATGAGGAAAGAATGGAAAAGAAAGATTCCTTAGTTTTGGCTTTATAATGTATACTTTAGATACTAATATCCTTATCTACTTTTTAAAAGATGAACCTTCAGTAGTTAAATTTTTGCGCGAAAATATTTTAAAAGGTTCGCACTTTTTTTATTTCATCGATTACTGAAATTGAACTTCTTCCTATGTTAGTAGTAGTTGGAAATAGGTACAAAATATTGACAGAATTAAATAATGTGATATATAAGAAAGAGGAGGTTGAAAAATGAATAAAGGAGTGAGTATGGAAGAAGCCTTGGAAGAGGTAGAAAAACTGTGTAGCAGATGGGGAATTTCTTCAGATGAGTGGTGTTTTGTAGGTATACCGGCAGTACGATTACAAGGATACGATGTTCCAGAAACTTTCGACGTTTCGAAAAGCCAAATAGGTATAGGAATATTAAAGAGTGCTTTACCTTGGGATACTACTCATGTTAAGTTTTTTACAATACCACCCGGATTCTAAGGAATTTGATGAGTATCTAGAATTTATGAAGAAAACAGGATATAGTCTTGCAATTCGGGCAATTCCTAAAGAGATGTTTTTTTCGATCCCTTTCAGAAAATATAAATTACCCAGTGGAAAAGAGGCTTTAATAGTTAGTGTAGCAGAGCATGTAAGACTCTATGCTCAACAAATAAAACGGCGACTATTTGAAAAGGGTGAAGAAGGATGGATTCGAAGATTTTTTAATCGTTTGGTAGAAATAGAAAAGATTGCTTATGAAAAACATGATCTTGAAGTCATCCAGGCATGTAGAGTTATTGATGAGTTAGAGCCTGATGTAGTTCGACTTTTTCTTAAACCTCTTCCGGAAGAATAGTAAGTTAAAGTTCTTAATGGGGTTCATCTCGAACTCCATTTTTTATTATTAACTTTTTGCTATAATGGAACAATAAATTAATGGAACAATACGACAATGGAAC
Organism: Patescibacteria group bacterium; assembly: GCA_030016765.1. Taxonomy (GTDB): domain Bacteria; phylum Patescibacteriota; class Minisyncoccia; order Minisyncoccales; family JASEJS01; genus JASEJS01. Next base: position 20,042 of record JASEJS010000003.1, on the reverse strand, counting down.
AATTCATCTCTCTGTCATCATTCCTGCTTATAATGAAGAGAAAAGGTTGAAGATAAAAATAAAAATTGGAGATAAAATTTTTAATTCAAAAATTGCTTTGAGTTTAATTGAAGAAGCCCTTTGCTTTTAGGCAGGTTAGATGTTTTTAAATTGTTTAATATCCTTTTTGTGAAAGCAAAGCTAGAGAGAAAACAGCAGGAAGATACAGAGAAGAAAAAGTTAATAGAAGAGCTTAGTTCAGAGATAGAAAATTTCAGAAAGATGTTAATGGAACAGAAAGAGAGTAAAGTGGGCTAGAATCTACGTTAAAAGCGACAATGGCAGATTTCTTCTCCAGTTTAGACCAGGCAATGAAAAAGCAAAGTATGTACTACATCTTCCGACAGAATCAATGATTTCCCAAAGAGAAGGAGAAAAGGAAGAGTGGGAAACAGGTGAAATAAAAGAGGATCTCAAAGATTTATCTGAGGAGTTTCTAGAGGAGCTAGCAACAGCCTTCTTTGTAGGGCAAGAGAAAAACTTTAAAATCGAGTATCGGGAGTACTAGAGATACTAGAGATAAATTCCAGGGTTTAAAAATTAAAAAATGGGGAGGTTTACTTTTTCCCTCCCAGCACTCGAAAGGGCTTAATAGCCCATTTTTTATTTTACAATTGTTTTATGGTAAAATAGTTTAATGTCAAATGAAATTTATTTATCAGTTGTTATTCCTGCTTATAATGAAGAAAAAAGGTTGCCCAAAACCTTAAAGGAAATTGATAATTATTTAAGAACTAAGGATTATCAGTCTGAAATTATTGTGGTTTCTGATGGTTCAACTGATAGAACAGTGGAAGTAACTAAAAATTTAATGGCTGAAATAAAAAATTTAAAGATTTTAGATTTTAAACAAAATCGAGGAAAAGGCTTTGGAGTTAGGCAAGGAATGCTAAAAGCTGAGGGGGAATATAGATTATTTACCGATGCCGATAATTCAACTCCCATTGATCAAGTAGAGAAGATGTGGCCCTGGTTTGAGAAAGGATTTGATATTGTGATTGGTTCTAGGGATATTAAGGGAGCAGTTTTAGATCCTCCTCAACCTTTTTTTAGGAGATTTTTAGGCAAAGCTTTTGGTTTTTTAACTAATATTTTATTAGGTACTTGGGGAATTGCTGATACCCAATGCGGATTCAAAGGATTTACAAAAAAAGCAGCCAAAGATATTTTTCAAAGATGCAAAATTAATCGTTTCGCCTTTGATCCTGAAATATTAATAATTGCTAAAAAATTGGGATATAAAATAAAGGAAATTCCAGTATATTGGAGAAATGACCCTCATTCTAAAGTGAAATTTAAATCAATAATAAAAATGGGAATGGATTTATTCAAAATTAGATGGAATTTAATTAAAGGTATTTATGGCTAAAAAAATAATAAAATTTCCATCAGAGCTTCGGGCTGATCCCCTTTCTAAAGACTGGGTAATCATTGCGACTGGAAGAGCCAGGAGGCTTGAAACCTTTAAAAAAGAAAAAAGAGAAAAAATTATTCCTTCAAAAAGAACTTGTCCATTTTGTCACCTGGGAAAGAAAGATAAACCCATTTTAGTTTTTGCCAATGGAAAAAAAATTGTAGCAAAAAAATTTCCTAAAAATTGGACCATCATTGTCATTCCCAATAAGTATCCAGCCCTGGCTGTTGATAAATCTTTGCAAGAAAGAACTGAGGGTCCTTATAAAAGAATGAATGGAATAGGTTATCATGAGGTAGTGGTGACAAGAGATCATCAGAAATCAATGGGTTTATTCACTGTCGCTGAAGTAAAAGAGGTGATTGATGTCTATCAAGAAAGATATTTAGATTTGATGAATGAACCATTTGTAAATTATGTCTCAATTTTCCACAATCATGGTTCAGAAGCTGGCGCTTCCATTTTTCATCCCCATTCCCAAATTATAGCTACCCCAGTCATTGATCCTGATTTAAATCGAGCAATTTCAAATTCTCGTAAATATTTTGGAGAAAATAAAAAATGCATTTATTGCCTGATGAACAACTGGGAGAGAGAGCAAAGGGAAAGAATTGTTTTTGAAAATAAAGAATTTTTAGTAATTTGCCCTTTTGTTTCAAAAACTGCTTTTGAGATGATCATTTCACCAAAGAAACACTTACCCTATTTTGAAAGAATCAGTGGAGAGGAAAAAAAGTATTTAGCTGAAGCTTTCAAAGAAGCTTTAAGCAGATTGTATAAAGCTTTAGATGATCCTCCCTATAATTTTTACTTACATAGTGCCCCCTGTGATGGAAAAAACTATGATTTTTACCATTGGCATTTCACCATTTTACCTAAAACTGCCACTTTGGCTGGATTTGAATTATGCACTGGCATTGAAATTTCAACAATTGAACCAGAGAAGGCAGCCGAATATTTAAGAAAACAGTAAACCTACGAATTACGAATTTAATCGAATTACGAATTATCATGAGAAAACCTCTTGTGGTAGCTAATTGGAAAATGAATCCCTCTACTTTAGCTAAAGCTAAAAAGCTTTTTAATTCAATAAAAGAAGGAATTAGAAAGGTCAGAAATGTCGAAATAGTAATTTGTCCTCCATTTTTATACCTCCCTCAATTAGTTGAATTTTTATACAGGTGTCGAAAAAGTCAACTAAATTTAGGAGCTCAAGATTGTTTTTGGAAAGAAAAAGGAGCTTTCACTGGAGAGATTTCTCCTTTGATGCTAAAAAATATTGGTTGTCAATATGTGATAATTGGCCATTCAGAAAGGCGGAGACATTTTAATGAAACTGATGAGATGATCAATAAAAAAATAAAGGCGGCATTGAAAGCTAAGTTGAAGCCAATTTTTTGTGTTGGGGAAACTGGAGAAGAAAGGGAAAGAGAGGAAACTTCCAAAATCCTAAAATCCCAGATTGAAAATGGGCTCAATAAAATTTCAAAAAAAGAAATAAAAAATATTGTCATTGCTTATGAACCAGTCTGGGCCATTGGCACTGGAAAACCTTGCGATCCAGATGAGGCAATGAGGATGAGCTTGTTGATTAGGAAAATCATTGCTCAAATTTATAGTCGTTCTATTTCTGAAGCCCTGCCAACACTTTATGGAGGTAGTGTTGACAGTAAAAACGCTGCTAAGTACATAAAAGAAGCCAGAATGAATGGACTTTTGGTTGGCGGAGCCTCTTTGTCTTCTAAGGAATTTATTAAAATATTAAAGGCAATTAGTTGACTTCTTTTTTGAATTTGCTATTATATATTATTATGAATAATTTTTTAGAAGGAAATTTTTATAGTCCCAGTCGAGGAAATTTGAAATTAAATCAAGTAATTGGTGAGATTTTAAATTATATTAAAGAAAAACCAGAAAAGTTTTATGATGTTATTGTTGGTTGCGATTCCTCTTCAGGGGAGGAACCTCATTTCCCAGTGGCAGTGGTTGTTTTAAGAGTAGGGGAGGGGGGAAGATTCTTCCTTAAAAAAATTGGTTACAAGAACCGGAAATTTTATAATTGGAAGAGCAGAATTTTAGAAGAAGTTTTGCTATCTTGTGAATTGGCTTTATGTCTGCGAGAAAATTTTGAGAAAAAAGTTAAAAACCTTTCTGGTTCTTTCAATTGGCAATTTCGCTACATCCATGCCGATATTGGAGAAAATGGTCAGACCAAAGATATGATAAAAGAGGTAACCGGTTTAATTCGAGGAAATGGCTTTGAACCAAAAATAAAACCAGAAGCCTATGTGGCTTCGACTGTAGCTGATCGCTATACTTAATTTTAAGAGCATAATGAATTCTTCAAAGGTTCGCCAAGAATTTTTGAATTTTTTTAAGCAGAGAGGGCACCAGATAGTGCCTTCTTCTTCGTTAATTCCAACTGATCCCTCAGTTCTTTTTACCACTGCTGGAATGCAACAATTTAAAGAATATTTTTTGGGCAAACCTTCTTCTTATGGAAAAAGAGTAACTTCTTGCCAGAAATGTTTTAGAACTTCTGATATTGAGGAAGTAGGGAATAATAGGCATTTAACTTTTTTAGAAATGTTGGGAAATTTTAGTTTTGGAGATTATTTCAAAGAAGGAGCAATAAAATATGCAATGGAATTTTTAGTAGATGTTTTAGAAATTAAAAAAGAAAGATTATGGATTACTGTATTTAAGGGCATTGAAAAACCTCAAATTATCCCCAAAGACCTGGAATCAGAAGAAGTATGGCAAATATTAGGCATTCCCAAAACAAGAATTTTTGAGTTTGGAATGGAAGAAAACTTTTGGGGACCAACTGGTGAGGAAGGTCCTTGCGGACCAACTACTGAAATTCATTATGATTTGACTGGAAGAGCTTGTAAGAAAGGTAGAAAATGTATTCCCAATTGTGATTGTGGCAGATTTGTTGAATTGTGGAACTTAGTTTTTAATGAGTATTATCAAAGTCCTAAAAAGGAGCTAAGCTCCTTAAAGCAAAAGGGAGTGGATACTGGAATGGGTTTAGAAAGATTAGCAATGGTAGTCCAGGGAAAGTCGAGTGTTTATGAGGCCGATTTATTTGAACCGATTATTAAAGAAATTGAAAAAATATCCTCTATAAGCTATAAGCTAAAAGCTAAAAACTATCGGATTATTGCCGATCATATTAAAGGTGCAGTTTTTTTGATTTCTGAAGGAATTTTTCCTTCCAATGTGGAGAGAGGCTATATCTTGAGGCGAATTTTAAGAAGGATAATCAGGCATGGAAGAGTTTTAAATTTACAAAAAAATTTTTCAATTCCTTTGGCTAAAAAAGTAATTGAGATTTACCAAGATATTTATCCAGAGGTGAGATCTAAAGAGACTGATATTTTGACTGTTATTCAAAATGAAGAAGAAAAATTTGAAAAAACTTTAGAAAAAGGATTGAAAATATTTGAAAAAGTGGCAGCTAAAGGAGATATCTCTGGTATTGATGCTTTTCACCTTTTCGATACCTATGGCTTTCCAATTGAGTTAACTCAAGAGTTGGCCAAAGAGAAAAAATTAAAAGTAGATGTTAAAGGTTTTAAAGAAGCCTTTGAAAGACATCGAGAAATTTCCAGAGCTGGGATGGAGAAAAAATTTGGTGGGGTAGGAAAAGAAGCTGGCTATCAAGCTGCAAAATTACATACCGCTACTCATTTATTACAAGCTGCTTTAAGAGAAATATTGGGGCAATCAGTTAAGCAAATGGGCTCTGACATCAATCCTCAGAGGTTGCGCTTTGATTTTTCTCATCCTCAAAAGATGACAGATGAAGAAATTAAAAAAGTTGAAGATTTAGTTAATCAAAAGATCAAAGAAGATTTAAAAATAAAAAAAGAGGAGATGAAGTACGAAGAAGCAATAAAATCAGGAGCTTTAGCTTTCTTTAAAGAAAAATATCCGGAAATTGTTACTGTCTATTCAATCAACAATTTTTCTAAAGAAATTTGTGCCGGCCCCCATGTAAAGAGAACTTCAGAGTTAGGTAAATTTAAAATTGTAAAAGAAGAAGGCTTAGGAGCCGGTCTGAGGAGAATAAGAGCAATTTTAGAATAGTTTGGTTTTGAAAAAAGAGATGCTAAAATAAAAGAGGATGTTAAAATTTTCCTTATTTCAAAAGAAAAAAATAAAATGCTTTTTGGCTATAGATATCGGGACTGAAGCTGTAAAGGCCTTAGTTTTTAAAAAGGAGGATAAAAAAATTGTTATTTTGGGAAGCTCTTTACAATATTTTGATAAATTTTCAGTATTTGATAGTAGAGATTTTGAAGTAGATGTTATTAAAAAAGCTATCTCAAAAGCCATTGAGGAAGCTGAGAAGGAGGCTAAGGAAAAACCGGAAGGAATTTTCCTTGGATTGCCAGCTAATATTTTGAGAGGGAAAGTTATTTTTCAAAACTTTAAGAGGGAAGATTCTAAAAAACTCATTGATAAAAAGGAGGAAAAAGAAATTTACCAGACTGTTTTGAAAGATGGTCAGAAAAAAATCTCTGAGGATTTTGCTAGAGAATCTGGAATTTTGCCTGAAGAAATTCAATTTCTAAAAGCAGAAATTCTGGAAACAAAAATTGATGGCTACAATGTTCCTGAGCTTTTAAAATTTAGTGGAAAGCAGCTTGAATTCGGAATTTTTTTCATCTTTTTTCCAAAACACTATCTCAATAATTTTAAGAAAATTAGCCAAGATTTGAATTTAAGGATTTTTGATATCTGCCACCAGGCTCAAGGTTTAACCAATTTCTTCGAAGGGGCAGATGCCATTTTCCTTGACATCGGAGGCGAAATCTCTCAGATTTTTTTAACAATTGGAGGAAAATTAAAGCTGGTTGATATTTTTAATATTGGGGGAAAAAATTTTTCTCAAATTCTTTCTGAAAACCTCGGATTAAGAGAAGAGAGGGCAAAACTATTAAAAGAAAGATATTCTAAAGGAGAGATTTCAAAAGAGATTCAAAAAAGAATTAAAGAGATTTTTGTTCCTGTAATCCAAGATTGGTTTGAAAATTTAAAATTAAAGCTCCAAAAGACTTTGTTACCTTCATCAATTTTTCTTTTTGGAGGTGGCAGTTTGCTTCCAGAGATTGCTGAAATTTTAACTAAAGGCAATTGGGGAGAGCTTTCTTTTTTCAATAAACCTGAGGTGAAATTTCTCTCTTTGAAAGATTTGAAAAACATTGAAGATATTACTAAAACTTTAAATAATCCTCAATTTACCCCTACTTTATTTCTTTGCTATACTTCATAAATCGGAGGACGGGAGAGGGTGAGCGACTGACTTAGTATTACCACTATGGCTAAAAAAATTTTTGATGTTTTTCCTCCAGAAAAGATTGAAAAGTTGAAAGAATTTCCAAAAGAAAAGACTCAGCTTTTTGAAAAAAAGCTGAAATTTAAGATTACTTTTAAAAAGAGGTTATTTTTAATTCCTTTGGTTTTAATAATTGGAGGAATTTTGGCCTATTTTAATCTTTCCCGAGCAAAAATTGAAATTTGGCCAGAAACTGAAACCTTAAATTTTAAAGAAGAAATAATTGCTGATTCAAGAATTGAAACTCCCGATCTTTCAAAAAAAACTATTCCAGCTAAATTTTTTGAAGAAGAGCTCAATTTCTCTCAACAATTTCCAGCTTCGGGCAAAAAAGAAAAAAGGGCAGAGGGGATAATCAGAGTTTACAATGCCTATTCTACTTCTCCCCAAGTTTTGGTGGCTACCACTCGTTTTGTTTCAGCTGATGGAAAATTATTTCGAACCCCTAATAGGGTTGTCATTCCTGGTGGCCATTATGAAAAGGGAAAATTTGTTCCCGGATTTACTGATATTAAAGTGAGGGCAGAGCAACCCGGGGCTGAATATAATATTGGGCCTACTACTTTTTCTATTCCAGGCTTTGCCGGTACGGAAAGATATACTGCTTTTTATGGCAAATCTTTCTCTTCAATGACTGGAGGAGGAGTGGTTTCTCAAGTTACTGAAGAGGATTTAGCTCAAGCTAAAAAAGTTTTAACTGAAAAAGCTTTGAAAGATGGCGAAAATTCCTTAAAAAGCAAAATTTCTTCAGATTTTATTTTATTGGAAAAAAGTTTCTTTCAACAAATTATTGAATCTACCTCTTCAGCTAAAGCAGGCCAAGAGCTTTCTGCTTTTGATTTTCAGGTCAAAGTAAAATCCCAGGCCTTAGTTTTTAAAAAATCTGATTTAGAGAATTTGGCCCAGAGATTTGTTATCTCTCAGCTACCTGAAAACAAAAAACTTCAGGAAGAGAGTTTAAAAATAAATCCAAAGATTAAATCAGTTGATTTAGAATCTAAAAAAATTATTTCAGATTTAGAGATTTCAGCTAAAATTTATTCAGAAATTGATGAAATTTCTCTAAAGAAAGGGATTAGAGGAAAATCATTAGCTGAAACTCAAATTCTTTTGGAAAATCAACCCCAAATTATTAAATTTCAGATAAAGCTCTGGCCATTCTGGGTTAAAAAAGTTTCAGATGATCCTGAGAAAATTGAAATAAAATTAAGATTTGACTAATTTAAATATTTTTGTTAATCTAAATAATTATTAATGCCTGAGAAAAAAATTTTGAAGGAAGGTCAAGTAATAGAAGCTTTGCCTAGTACTCATTTTCGAGTAAAATTAGTTAATGGTAAAGAAATTTTAGCCCATTTAGCTGGGAGATTGAGAGTTAAAAGAATAAGGATCTTGCCAGGAGATAAGGTAACAGTGGAAATCAATCCCTACGATGAAAATAGGGGAAGAATTATCTATCGAGGAAAATAACATGAAAGTAAGGCCATCGATTAAAAAAATTTGCAAAAAGTGCAAAATTGTAAAAAGAAAAGGTCGGGTTTATGTAATATGTCCAAACCCTAAGCACAAACAAAGACAAGGATAATTTTTCACTTAAATTCAAAATTCAAATGCAAAAGTCAAAATTACAATTTAAAATTAAAAATTTTGAATTTTGCATTGTAATTTTGCATTTTGACTTTTGACTTTTGAATTAAAACTATGCCCCGTATTGCCGGAGTCAATATCCCTGAACAAAAACAAATATTAATTGCTTTGACCTATATTTTTGGAATAGGTCTCCCTTTGAGTAGAAGAATTTTAGCTACAGTTGGAATTAATCCCTTAAAAAGAGCTTCAGAATTGACTTCAGAGGAAGTTAACCGACTTAAAGAAATTATTGAGAAAAATTATAAAATTGAAGGAGAACTTAAAAGGGAGATAATGATGAATATTAAAAGGTTAAAAGACATTGGTTGTTGGCGAGGGATTCGGCATATTAAAGGACTACCAGTGAGGGGACAGAGGACTAGGACTAATACCAGAACAGTTAGGGGAAATGTCAGAAAAACAGTAGGAAGCGGAAGAAAACCGCCTCCAGCTCCTAAGTAATAATTATGGGAAAAAAACGTATAGTTACTAAAACTGAAAAAGAGTTGTTTGAAGAAAAAGAGAAGGTTGAGGCAGTGGCAAGAAAAGAAATCAGAGCAAAAATCCCTCAAAAGATTAAAGAGGGCAAAATTTATATTGCTTCTTCTTATAATAATACCATCATCACCTTAACTGATCTTAAAGGAAATGTTTTAACTTGGAGCAGTGCCGGAAGTACTGGATTTAAAGGAACAAAAAAAGCTACCCCATTTGCTGCTTCAAAGACAGCTGAAGTCTTGGCCCAGGCTGCTAAAAAATTGGGAGTGGAAAAAGTAGAAGTTTTAGTAAAGGGAATAGGTTCTGGTCGGGAATCAGCCATTAGATCAATAGCCGCTCGAGGTTTAGATATAGTTTCAATTAAAGATGTCACGCCAATTCCCCACAATGGGTGCCGGCCACCAAAGGTGAGACGAGTGTAAGAAAAATTCAAAATGCAAAATTCAAAATGCAAAATTTGTCGGAGATTAGGTGTCAAATTATTTTTGAAGGGAGAAAAATGTCTCTCACCCAAGTGCCCAATGGTCAGAAAACCTTATCCCCCAGGCCAGAAAGGGAAAAGGAGACCTACTCCTCTTTCTGAATATGGGAAGGAATTGAGAGAAAAACAAAAATTAAAAAATTGGTATAATTTAAAAGAAGCCCAATTTCGAAAATATGTAAAAGAAGTTTTAGAGGCTATTCGCTCATCCAAGCGGGGCAAAGTCCGAGATCCAGCTGCTTCACTCATTAAAACCTTAGAGAGTCGGTTAGATAATGTAATTTTTCGATTAGGAATAGCTTCTTCCAGAGCTCAAGCTAGGCAATTAATTAGCCACGGTCATTTTTTGGTTAATGATAAAATTGTCAATATTCCTTCCTATTTGGTTAAGAAAGGAGATAAAATTACTCCCTCGCCTCATTCATTAAAAAAAACTTTCTTTCAAAATCTCCCTTCTTTATTAAAAAAACAAAAAATTCCTTCCTGGCTTGAATTGAATATTGAAAAGGTGGAAGGGAAAGTTAAAGAAGAACCAAATCTGGAAGAAGCAGCCCCACCTGCAGAGATATTAGCAATATTCGAATACTACTCCCGTTAAAAATTAAATTAATTTTAAGCAATTATGATAATTCCATTACCTCTTCAACCAAAAGTTATTGAAAAAAAAGGAAATAGGGCTATCTTTGAGATTGAGGCCCTTTATCCAGGTTATGGAGTAACTATTGGAAATTCCCTTAGGCGGGTATTACTTTCTTCCTTGCCAGGAGCAGCAGTTACCCAAATGAAAATAAAGGGGGTTCCCCACGAATTTTCAACTATCCCTGGAGTTTTGGAGGATGTAATTTCAATTATGTTAAATTTAAAGCAATTGAGATTCAAAATCTTCACCGATGAGCCCCAAAAAGCAACCTTGAAAGTTAAGGGAGAAAAAGAAGTTAAAGGTTCAGATTTTGAATTTCCTCCTCAGGTTGAGCTGGTAAATAAAAACGCCCACATTGCCACCCTCACCGATAAGAAGGCAGAATTGGAGATGGAAATTCAGATTGGGAAAGGATTAGGTTATCAGCCCAGAGAATCTAGGAAAAAAGAGAAATTAGAAATCGGAACTATCCCTATAGATTCAATTTTCACTCCAATTAAAAGAGTAGCTTATAGAATCGAAAATATGCGAGTAGGGGAGAGGACTGATTTTGACAGATTGTTTTTAGAAATTGAGACTGATGGAACAATAACTCCAGAGGAAGCTTTAGCTGAAGCTTCAGAAATTTTAGTAAAGCATTTTTCATTGTTTTCTGAAAGTTTAAAGAAAGAAGCATCTTCTTCAAAGAAGCTAACTGAAAAACATGAGAAAGAGAAAAAAGGGAAGAAAATTGAGTAAAAAACGAGATCAGAGAAAAGCGCTTCTGAAAAGTTTAGCTATTTCCCTTTTATTGAAGGAAAAAATTAAAACTACTGAAGCTAAGGCTAAAGAAACTCAATCTTTCATTGAGAAATTTATCACTAAGGCAAAAAAGGGGGATTTGGCTTCAAGAAGATTTCTGGCCAGATTTTTTTCTAAAGATATAGTTAAAAAATTAATCAATGAAATTGCTCCAAGATACAAAGAAAGAAAGGGAGGATATACAAGAATTATTAAATTGGGACCGAGAAAAACTGATGGAGCAAAGATGGCCATCATTGAGTTAATTAAGTAAATTCAAAATTCAAAATGCAAAAGTCAAAATCGCAATTTAAAATGAAAAATTTTGAATTTTGCATTGTAATTTTGCATTTTGACTTTTGACTTTTGAATTATGAAACGTGAGACACACATCATCGATGCAACCGGAGAGAAACTTGGCCGACTAGCAACAAAAATTGCAATTTTGTTACAGGGTAAGCATAAACCAAATTTTGTCCCATATAAAGATATGGGAGATTTTGTTATAGTTAAAAATGTCAAAGAACTTAGATTGACTGGTAAAAAAATTGAAAAGAAAAAATATTATCGCCATAGTGACTATCTAGGTAGCTTAAAAGAAATACCTTTAAAAAAACTATTTAAAGAAAATCCAGGCCAAGTTTTAAAAAAAACGGTTTTGGGAATGCTTCCTAAAAACAAACTGAGAGCAAAACAAATAAAGCGACTCAAAATTGAATAATATGCCAAAAGTTAAAAAAGAAAAAAGATCTCAGAAAAAAAGCAAATCTTCAGATAAAAAAAAGAAAGTGGCTAAAAAACCAGCCATCAAAGAAATCAAAAAGCCTGAGATTAAAGAAGAGCCAACTCGTTATTTAGAGACAGTGGGTCGAAGGAAAACAGCAGTAGCTAGAATAAGGCTTTTTACTAAGGGAGAAAAATTATTTTTGGTTAATGAAAAACCCTATCAGGACTATTTTCCAACCTTTACTCTTCAACAAATTGCTGATGCTTCTTTGAGAAAAATGAAGTGTCTTGATAAATTTAGAATTTCAGCTAAAGTAAAAGGAGGAGGTCTTCATGCTCAAGCTGAAGCAGTTAGGCATGGAATAGCCCGGGCCTTAGTTCTCTTTAATCCTGATTTTAGAAAACGTCTTCGAAAAGCAGGTTATTTAACTCGAGATGCCAGAATGCGAGAGAGAAAAAAATTCGGATTAAAAAGAGCTAGAAGGGCCCCCCAGTGGCAGAAGCGATAATAAATACACTAATGGCCACGAATACGCCCCGCCTCCTAGTGGAGGCGGGGCGACACTAAGAACCACTAAAATTTTTCCGTGGTACTTAGTGAAAATATTAGTGTTAATTCGTGTATTTACTATGCTCAAGGAACTTATTGATAAATTTTATTTAGAAAAACAAAAAGACAAAGAACAGCATCATTTTTATATTACTGATGCTGGCAAATGTGGAAGGGCAATCTTTTTTAAATTTAAAAATGTGCCCAGGGAAAAAATGGATGCCAGGGTTTTAAGAATGTTTGACCATGGAGACTATATCCAAATGCAGATTTTAAATATTTTATTTGGCTTGGGAATAGTCAGAGCTTCAGAAGTCAATATTCCTCCTCACGAACTAATCTCGGGTCGAGCTGATGCCATTGTCACTCTGAATAATGAGCTTTATGTGGTTGACTTCAAAAGTATGAATAGCCTGGTTTTTAAAAATTTGAATCAGCCCAAAAAAGAAAATGTCGATCAAATTCAACTCTATCTTCATTTTTTCAAAATCTCCAAAGGCCTCCTTCTTTACATCAACAAAGATACCTCAGAACTAAAAGAATTTTTAATTAATTATAATCCAGCTATTGCCCAATCCCTTTTAAGAGATTTAAAAATTCTCAAAACAAAAATCGATGCTAACATTGTCCCTCAAAGAATTCCAGGTTATCCTGATGATTGGCAATGTCAGTATTGTCAGTTTTTTGAAATTTGCGGAATGACTGGTGGGGGAGAGGTGAATTGGGAGGAATTTAAAAAGAAAATTGAAAAAAAATTCTAAGGAGCGAAAAAAGAGGGATGTATTTTAATTTTCTCATCGAGTCAAAATCTATTAACTTAAACAACGGCCGTTTACTAAGTTGATGAATTTATATTTTAAGGAGTTTAGCTTCTTAAAAGTATGAAATGACATTATTTTAGCAAGGGTTCTGAAAAGTATAGATTTTCATTACTTAGAACATATAATCTTTGAGGCTGGATAGAGGTCCAAAATATTTTAGGATTTTTGAACTCTGCAATATCATAAATATTTATTCCGTCTCGATCATCGATTTCGGCTACTTTTATTTTATTTCCTACATTGAAGATTAAATAATGAGAAGTATACCAAAAAATCTGGCCAATTTTTTCTGAAAAGCGGGTCAAAAATAGCTGCTCCCCAGCTTTTTTTTGAGGTTGATCAAATACCTCTTTTAAAAATAGAATCCAAATTTCATAATCATTAAAATAGACGATTTTTTTAAAATCAGGAGAAATTATTAATCCTTTCACTGGTTCAAAAACTTTTTCAAAAGATTTTGAAGAAGGATTGAATTGATATAAAATTTGATTTTCTTTCAAAAATACAAAATCAGAAAATACTTTTAATTGATATTCTGTCTCTTGTTGAACTGGAAAAGGAACTTCAGTAATTTTTATTTTCGGTTCAAAAGAAAAGTCGCTTTTGAAAAGATGACCAGAGTTATCGAGGTAATAAATATCTTCTCCAACAATTTGGTAAGTTATAATATTTGATGGTGGGGAAGTTTTTAGGGGTGGCCAGGGTTTTTCACTCTCGGTTAAAACCACTGGTATTTTATCAATTTCTAAAGTAAAGTGTTTTAATTGTTCTTCTGTTCCTACTTCTAAAAAAATTTTTTTGGCGTCGGCAGAAAAATTCAAATTTAAAAGATCAACTTCAGTTTTGGAGATATCTTCTTCTCCAATTAAATGACTTTTGACCTTCCTCTCAATATCGTAAAGTTTTAAAGCCCAACCCTTTTCTTCAATTTCCTTTAAAATTATTTTCTTTTCATTCGGAGAAAAATAAAAATCATCTATTCCTTTTCCCAAGATATTGAAATTTGGATTTTCTGGGATTAAAACAATATTTTTGGCTTCGGTAACCTGTTTTTCTTTTATCTCTAAATTTTTTTGCCAAAAGTGATAACCTTCTTTTTTTATTTTTACTTCATATTTTTTCGGTGAAAGTTCTTCAATTAAAGCTGAACCGAAGAAAAAATCAGTTTCCTCTTTTAATTTTCCATTTAGATATATCTCAACTTGTTTTGGCGAAACTTTTAAAAAAATTCCTCCGGTTTGAGTGATTTTTTTATTTTCAAAATCAAATCTATAACCCTGGGAATAAAAAACTACTGTTGGAGTAATTAAAAGAAACAACAGAAAACAAATCAAAAATAAGATGGTTCGAGTTTTCTTAGTCATTATTTATATTTTAAATTAAAAATAAAAAAACAAAATACTCAAGAAAACTACGAACGAGAACAGTTCTCCTTCTATTGTTTTAGGCAAGGACATTTAGGACATTTTAACATAAAAGTGTCCTATATGTGCTTGCAAAGTCTTGACATTTCAGAATGTTTTTGTTATGCTAAAATAGTACCTAAAACAGAATAAAAGTTCGAGAAAAGGAATTCATCTACTCCCGAAAAGGCATTTTAGGAATTTAGAATTCCTCTTCGGGGGTAGATGAAAATGGAAGGAGTTATTGAAATAGTAAGAAAGGAGCTGGATAAAACAGTACCTACCCTGAAAGAAAAGCAACTTAACAGAGCTAAAAATGAAATGATAGAAGTGATGGCAGAGCTTGAAAGAGTATGCAGTGAAAACTCTCTCTTTCCCGAAGAAGTAGCTCTTCTCCTTAGAGACGCCGAAAAGAGCAATCCTGAAGAATTCATCTTTGTTGGGAATAGAATATATTTGACTAACAAAGAGCAACAGAGGATCATTACAAAGATAACAAAAGAAGGGGAAGTGTTGAAGGAACTTAAGGAGTGGGAAGAGATGGCTAAAAAATGGGCTACTGTTAGAGAATGGAGATGTGAGGTTGTTTCCCCACCTCCAGAATGGCTAAATAAGGAACAAAGTGAAGAGGGAGAGATTCCAGAGCTTAACAGATCGCCAAGAGGTTTCTCGAAAAGAGGTTTAGAGAAAGGAGGGAGGTATGGAGAGGTATGGTAATTTTCAAAAATTAAACCTCCTTTCTTTTATTTTTTCGTTCCTTTAAGCACTTTAATTTTTTAAAGTGCTTTTTTATTTTAAAATTTTGAATTTATATTTCAAAAAGGATAAAATATTTTATTATGTCAATTTTTCCAAAAATTGAAAGAATTACTAGAGACGCTACTATTTCCCATTTCTTTTTGATGTTTGGTTATAAATTATTCTCTCTTTATTTTCCTTTGTTTTTAGTAGCTAAAGGAATGTCTTTGCCAGAAGTTGGCTATACTTATCTCTTAATTTATTTAACTTTAGCTCTTTTTGCTCCAATAGTTGGCTTTTTTAGTCACAAAATAAATCCAGCTATTTTGGCTACAATTGGAATTTTAGGTTATGGAATTTATGCCCTGGGAATGATTTTGATTAGCCCTCAGACCATTTTTGGTGTGGGGTTATTTTATTTTTGGCAGGTTTTGCTGGGGATTTCAGCAGCTTTATTTTTTGCTTCAGCCAGGGCAATTTTAATCTCTTCTCCAATTGAAAGTTATGACCGGGCTTTTGGCTGGTTTTATTCTGCTCCTTTTTATGCTGAGGCCATAGCTCCAGCAGTAGGAGCTCTATTTGTTTGGAAATTTAATTTTATAGGAGTTTTTATTTTCAGCTTAATTATTCAATTTTTTAATGCTATTTTTTGTTTTACTCAATTTAGTAAACAAAGAATTCCTCTTCCTAATAAGCTTTTTAATTTTCAAAAATTTATTGAGAATTATAAAGTAGTTTTACAAAAATTAAAAATTAGAGATATTTTACTTCCAATTTTCATTTCTTTTTCAGTTCTGCTTTTATTTGGTTTTTATCGAGCCTTTTTTGTTTTGTTTTTGAAAGACCAATTAAATTGGTCTCAAAATCTAATTTTAATTTTTATTTCAATATCTTCTCTTTTATTTTCACCTCTTTCCCTCTTTTTGATAAAAAGATTAGAACTTTTTAGGAGCGAAAAAAATATCTTTCAAGGAGGATTAATTGTGGGTACTTTTTCAATTTTATTCGGGATTTTAATGCCAGTTTTAAATTTTTTGAGTGTATTGATAATTAAAGCAGGTCAATTTGCAGGAAGTCTGGTAACTAATGCCGGAAGATCCGGACTTTTATCTCAAAGATTAAAAGAAAATCCAGAAGAAGCTGGAGCAATAGATACTATTTTTTCTCCCTTAGGAGTAGCCTTAGGAGCTTTGATTTCTGGGATTATTATTGACTTTTTGGGTTATCAGCTCTTATTTATTTTGGGTGGACTTTTTGTAATTGGAGTAGGACTTTTAAGTCGATTTACCCTGTTAGAAATCTTGAGTAGAGAAAATAAATAATTTTTTCTGTGAAGTAATAAATAGGGAATGATGAAGAGATAAAAGAACTAATCTGAAATTCGCTTTGTGCTGAATGAAGCAGATTTCAAACGGGTCGTTTTAAATGGTTTAAGTAGGCAACCAAAATGGTTTTTGTCAGAAACATATTTTGTAACCAGAGGTTAATCTCTTAAATGGCATCCTTTCAGAATGAGAGTTGAAATTTTCTACAGGTGTCGAAAAAGTCAACTTTTCGATTACATTTTAAACTATTCAATTCGTTGCAGTGCTGTCATTCTGTCTAAATTTTAGATACCGATGCCCATGCTGGGAATGGAACTTCTGAAATTTTTTATCAAGATCCATTTGAAAAAATTATTTTTCCTTTAGCTGAGGAATATCGACCTCAAAGTTTCAAAGAGAATAAAAAAAATGGTAAAAAAACCTCCAAAAAATCTTGAAAAATTATTGGAAATGCTTTAAAATATAAATATGATGGGATTACAAATAAAAATGTGGTTATTGGTAGTGCTGATGTTTGGGATTTTGTATGGAATAATTACCGGCTTCGGTACTTATTTTGGAACAGGAAGTGCTACCAGCTATATTATTTTGGCATTTCTATTTCTGGGTTTTCAGTATTTAATTGGGCCTAAAATGGTTGAAATGCTAATGAGAGTGAAATATCTCTCAGAGGAGGAAGAGCCAGAGCTTCATCAGATGGTAAAAGAGCTTTCTCAGAAAGCTGGCATTCCCAAGCCAAAAATAGGAATTTCCCAAATTTCAATTCCCAATGCCTTTGCCTTTGGAAGGAGTATAAGGGATGGAAGAGTTTGTGTTACCCGAGGAATTCAGCAGATTTTAACCAAAGAGGAATTAAAGGGAGTATTAGGCCATGAAATTTCCCATTTGAAGAATCGAGATATGTTAATTATCACTTTGCTTTCTGTCATTCCCTTAATTTGCTATTGGTTAGCTTTCCATTTGATGTGGGGTGGGATGCTGGGAAATAAAAGGGAAGGAGGTAACTATGCATTTTTAATTGGCCTGGGAGCAATGCTAGCTTATTTTATCACCAATTTATTAGTTTTAGCTGGCTCTCGAATTAGAGAATATTATGCTGATGAAGGGAGCGTGAGAATAGGAAATCCTCCTCATCATTTGGCTACTGCTTTGTATAAATTGTCTTTCTCTTCAGCCAGACTTCAAAGAGATCCTAAGGCCCAAGAAGAATTGAGAAGGATAAGTGGAGCCAAAGCTTTCTTTTTAAATGATATTTCTCAAGCTGAAAATGAAATTAGAGAATTAGAAGCAGTGGATAAAGATCTTTCTGGAACAATAGATCAAAATGAACTTTTAGCTTTAAGATCTCAAAGAGTGAAACTCAGTACCGCTGAAAAAATGATGGAAATTTTCACCACCCATCCCAATATGCTAAAGAGAATTAAGCGCCTTTCCACCTTGGCTTAATTTTACTTAACAATGGTTTATTCTAAAACAAATACTTTTTTATTAGAATTGAGATAGTTTTATTCTATTCTTCTAATGTATTCACCAGTTTGGGTGTTTATTTCGATAATATTTCCTTCTTCAATAAAAAGAGGAGCCTGGATTTCTGCCCCAGTTTCTAAAATTACAGGTTTTGTTCCACCCTGGGCCCGGTCTCCCTTAATCCCTGGCGGTGCCTCAATTACTTTTAAATGGACTTTTATTGGTAAGAGTAAATTGATAACTTTTCCCTGAAATTTAATCCCAGTTAGTATTTGATTCGGTTTTAAAAATTTTCCGCCTTCGCCAATTTGTTCTTCTTTCAGCTCAAATCTTTTTGACGGATTTTTATCTTCACAAAAACAAAATTTTCCTCGATGACTAAAAAGAAATTTTACTTCAACTTTTTCCAACTCAGCCTCTTCAAAAGTATCTGATTGATGGAAGGTTTTTTCCAAAACTTTTCCAGAAATTAAATTTCGAATTTTTGTTCTAGCCACAACCATATCTTGGGCTTTATATATTTGCTGAAATTCCAAAACCTCATATGGCTCGCCATCTAAAATAAATTTTACTCCCTTGCGAAGATCAAAATAAGTTAACATATAAACTACAAGGATAAAGTTTTATTAAAATTTTATCAAAAAATTATTATAAAATCAATAAAATAAATTAGTCCAATTCTAAATTTTTATGATATAATTTAATTACGGTCGTAACTTGATTATGTCATTTTGCGCATTATCTTTATTAAAAGGGCACACCACTATCAGGAGGGATGGATAGGTGATCTTTTAATTAAAGAAAATAAAATGGAAATCGTCAAGATGATTAAAATCACTATTAAAGAAAAGGTGATTGGAATGTGATAAAATTGTCCCAGAATCATTTTCAATCCAATAAAAATTAATAAAAATATCACCCCTTTTTTCAGATAAACAAATTTTGGCAAAAAACCGGCTAAGAAAAAGTAAAGAGCTCTTAAACCCAAAATGGCAAAGGTGTTTGAAGTATAAGCCAAAAATGGATCTTGAGTAACCGCTAAGACTGCCGGTATCGAATCTAAGGCAAAAACTAAATCCGAGCTTTCAATTAAAATCAATATCACAAATAAGGGAGTCAAATAAATCATTTTTTCTTTTTTAACAAAAAATCTTCCTTCTTTCAGGTCTTCCACCGAAGGAGCAATTTTTCTAACCATTCTTAAAAATAAATTTTTTTCGGGTTCGACTTTTTCTCTCTTTTGAAAGAATAATCTAATTCCACTGAAAATTAAAAAAGCACCAAAAACATAGAATAAAAAATGAAAACTTTTCAATAACCAAATTCCGCCAAAAATAAAAAGAGCTCTCATTAAAAGGGCTCCTAAAATTCCCCATTTCAAAACTTTGTATTGGAAAAATGAAGGTAAATCAAAATAAGAAAAAATAACTAAGAAAACAAAGAGATTATCCAAACTCAATGATTTCTCCAATAAATAGGCAGTGAAAAATTCTAAGGCCTTCTGGCTGCCGAGAAAGAGATAAATTAAAAGATTAAAAAATAGAGCTAGTGTAATCCAGCTAATCGTCCAAAGACCAGCTTCTTGCAGAGAAAGGGCCCTTTTTCTTTTGCTCAAACAATAAAGATCAAAATAAACAGCTCCGAAAATAAAAAAAGAAAATAAAATCCAGAAAAGAGTTCCCATATTATTTTAAAATGGTTCCGATAAAATCTGGATGGCCCCTTAAGAAATCTTCAGAAGTCATTTCTTTTCTTCCTTCAAGTTTTAATTTTTCAATTGCCAGAAAATCTTTTCCGCATTGAACAGCAGCTTTATTTGGAGGAACAACTAAAACCTTGCCGATAGGATAAGTTTTTTTAATTGGAGATTTAAAAACTCTAGCCTTTAAAATTTTAATCCTGGCAAAAGTATTTTTTAAAGGTTGCCAAGAGGTAAAGCTTCCTGACCAAACTTCATAGGTCCTAATTTGTCTTTCAATTTCTTCGGCCTTTTTTTGCCAATCAATTTTTCCATCCTCTTTTTTAAAATTTTGGTATAAGTTGCTCTGGATTCATCTCGGGGCTGAGGTTTAATTTCTCCACCAATCCATTTAGGGATAGTTTCTATAAGGAGCTTAGCTCCTAAATTAGCTAATTCTTTCAATAATTCTTGATAAGTAATTTTTGAATTTTGAATCTTAAATT
>JASEJS010000058.1 GCA_030016765.1 Patescibacteria group bacterium | reverse complement strand
GCTGTTTAAAGCAATCTGAAGATATTTTTGTTTTTTATCTAACATAGATAATTTTTAACGATAGTGGTTTTCTCTAAATACTGTCGCAATTTACAATTTCTAATTTCTTTATTTAACCTTTCTAGTTCTTCCTTTTTTGATTCCATCATCTTTTTGCTTTTTTAAGTTTCTTTATTTCTTTTTTCATCTCCGGTATTTCTCTCCACCATTCGTCTATTTCTGTTTTCTTAATTTCCTCAAAAAGTTTTTTTGCTGACTCAGTTCTAAGCTTAATTCCCCAGTAATCAATCCAATCTCCAAGGAGTTTATTGCCCGAAGCTAAATAACACTTTGCCTGAAATGTCTCTTCTAATAAATCAGCATCTTTGGCCACAATTGCTTCTTTTGTCTTTTGTTCTATCCATTCTTTATAAAATTTTCCAATTTCTTCTTCTCCCACTAATCCTTTAATTTGATCGAAAAATGCCTTTTCTTCAGCTTCATCGGTTTTCAGGTAAAACTTAGTTATCATATTGGTATCACCAATTCTTGTCTCCCCGAGATCGTGGAAGAGAGCAATTAAAGCTGCTTTTTCCGAATTCGCTTTTTCTAATTTTCCCAGAAAATAAGCGATAAGGGCGGTAATAAAACTATGCTCAGCCACTGACTCAGCTCTTTCAATCCCCGCATCTTTCCAACCAGCCCTGGGAATTCTTTTTAAAGTTTCTGCTTCAAATAAAAAATTAACGATTTTTTGAAATTTATTCATACTTTCTTTTTAGCACTTTTCCAAATTTTAAAGAAAATTGAAATAAATTTCAAGATTATAAAATTTAAATCAATTTAGTTATCAAAAATCCAATTATTGAAAAGAAAGCAATGGGTGGCAAAGCTGGGATTGGCTGACGGACTTTTTGTTTCGCAAAAAAGTAAAAACCAACAAAAAGGCCAATCAAAGCAAAAGAAGCCACAATTGCCGATTTCAAAATCCCGAAGGGAATTAAGGAAGCAGAAAAAAGCAAAGGAAAAACAACATCCCCTCCGCCTAAAATTAAAAATTTTCCTCCAGGTTTAACTTCTTCTAAGCTCTCTCTTAAACCTGAAATATTGGGAGGAACAACCAAAGCCAAAATAGCTCCAGCTTCAATCATTTCTTTTGCCATTTTTATCATGTGTTTGGTTTTATAAACTGCAATGAAATCATAAATTGAGAAAATTATCAAAAGTATCACCACCATTAGAGGCTCAAGGCTCAATCCCAAAACACTTCCTACTCCAGCTATTCCTAAAATTATTAAAATATTTTGATTAAGAACTGAAGGTTTTTTCCACCACCAAAAAACTAAAATGGTCATTAAAATCAGAGCAAAAAGATCTGGAATCCAAACACTAAGCAATAATATTCCTCCCCAAAAAACAGCTAAGACAAAGATAATTTTAAATAATATTCCTTTCCCTTTTTTAAATTTCAAAAAACGGCTAATAAGAAAAATAAACAAAGTAGCCAAAAGGAAATAGAAAATAAATTTCCAAAAGGGAATTTGAGGTAAAGTAATTTTCTCAATTTTAAAAATTTCATTTATTCTAAAGGCAGTAGTAATTCCCAATCCTAAAGTCAAGCAAAACAAAAAAGCCTCTATAGCAAAAATTCTCCAGGGGTTTTGAA
The DNA here is from genome assembly GCA_030016765.1 of Patescibacteria group bacterium. Classification (GTDB taxonomy): domain Bacteria; phylum Patescibacteriota; class Minisyncoccia; order Minisyncoccales; family JASEJS01; genus JASEJS01. Next base: position 2,750 of record JASEJS010000058.1, on the reverse strand, counting down.
TAGATTTTATTTCTGCTTGCTCTTTTGTTTCATTATCTGCTGGCATTTTCGATAGATAAACCGGTCTGGTGTCCGATAAGCTAATCTTCCCCTTTTCGCTCTTTTTGAAGAATAATTTTTCATCTTAAACTTTTTAACCTTCTTTGGGCTTCAATTTTTTCTCGATTGAAATTTTACTTTTTTAATCTTTTATTATAAAGATAGCAAATAATTAGAGACGGTAAAATTGGAATAGGGAAAATCCATAAGGGAGAAATTTGAGCTCGATAAGAGTATTTTGCTCCAGGCCCTACCCAAGTTAATATTCGGTGCTCCCATTTATGGCACTCTTTACATAAAAGAATTAAATTTTCCATTCGGCTGGAACCACCCTTATTTACTGGTCTCATATGATGGACAACTAACCAAATTCCTTTTCCTCCGTGCTTACCACAACATTGACATTGAAATTTATCTCTTTTCCAAACTTCCTGACGAATTTCTTTCCACTCTTGATTTCCAAATCCTGGTGTTACTAATCTATTTCCACATTTAGGACAGATGTTTCTGCTTACCGGACGTCCTCCTCTACTGTATCTTTTTCTAAATCTTACTCCTTTCCATTTATATCCACATTTATGGCAATGCCAAATAACTTTAATTTTTGGCTTTTTAGAATCCATTAATTTTGTTGCCAGAATTTTTCCAGGTCTTTTTTACTGGACCATTATATCCTGCTTTCTGATAAAGTTCTTCAGGATTTTTAAAATAATATTGAAAATTAATATGAAATTTAGAGTCGATGTCTCGATATCCTGGATAAAATCCACTCTTTAGTTTTTGAATGGTGTATTTAATAATTTTTTGTCTTATTAGTTCTCTTTCTTCTGGTGTTTTTGTGGCAAATTTTCTATTATATTTTATTCCTGATAATTCGGCTATTTCCCTTATTCCTCCGGGAAAATGTAATTTTACTAAGCAGCGGAATTTCCTTTGAATCTCTTTATATGTAGGAAAGTGTCCTTTTTTATTTTCTTCTTTTACAAAATTTATTATTCTTTGTTTAAATTTTTCTTTATCAAATTTTCTACTCATTCGATAATTTGATAGTCTCTCTACGTCTACATTTAGAGTTCTATAAATTTTTTTCATACCTCCACTAAAATAGCTGTTTGGATTTACTCTAAATTTCTTAAAAATTTCTCGTTGAGATACATATTTTTCTCTTTTTAATTTTTCTGCAACGTATTTTAAAATTTTATTTCGAACCTTCTTATACATTCTTTCTTTCCCATAGGAAATTGATGAATCTCTTATCCAATCTAAATTCTTTAATTCTTTATACATTCTGAATTGAAGAAGTAATTTCTTTAAATCTCTCCAAAAAAAACTTTAATATTTGAAGGTAATCTATTAAATGTTTTTCTATCGGTACTGGTTACTAAATATCCATAAGGCGCATGCAAATTTTTAATATACCTTTTTAATTGTAAAAATTCATTTCTAATATATGGTGAATTGTCAGCTTGCCCGATTTTCCCAAATTTCTGAAAAGCTTTTATTTCAATAGGAATAAATTGTTTTTCCTTATTTTCAGCAACAATGTCAGCTCCACTAGGGTTAGAAGGACCGATGGATATATTTTTTATTTTATACCTTAACTTTGTGAATAATTTTTGAGCTATTTCTGTTAATTTCTTTTCTTTTCTATATCTCAAAAATGGATTTGGGTCTCTTTTGTACTCAACACCTGCTAATTCATATAGCTTTCTTATAGAACATTGAATGTTAGTATGAAACTTTTCATTAATCTCCAATCGAGTTGGATAATGTCCTTTACGAACTTCAGATTGGATATATCCAATAATTTCTTTCCGTAACTTTCCTCTATCTTTTAAGGAAGCTGGAGGATCTGTTTTTGTCATTTTATATAATTCTCTTATGCCCCCAGGGAAATAAGTCAACAGTGAAATGGAAAATCTTTTTCCAATGTTTGTAGCTGTAGGGTTTACTCCTTTTTTAATTTGTTGAATAAAGTACTTTACTATTTCTTTTTTTGTTCTGGTGCGCCTTTTTGAGTAAAATTCCTTTCTAGATTTTTGCTTATTTTCTTCAGGAGAAAATTTAAAACCACAAAGTTTATATAATGTATTCATTCCTTTAGGAAAATAACTCCAGAAAGATGTATTAAATTTTTTATCAATCGCTCTTGCTGAGGGGACTATTCCAGCTCTTCTATATTCAGTGTCTGCAAAATTGATTATCTTCTTTCTTATTTTTTCCTTATTTTTACCCATAATTTATTGAACTATGTAATCTTTTTATAGCAGCAATACGTTCTCGATTTTCTATTTTTGCCCGTTTTATTCCTTTTTCTAAAAATTTTATAGTTTCCGAAAGTGTTTTCAAATCTACTTTATAGGGAACAAAATCTTTCCCGCCATGAGCAAATGAATATCTTGCCGGATCTTCATAAGAAGGCTTGGCTCCATAAATTATTTCTGAGACTAAAGATAGAGCTCTAATTGTTTTCGGACCTACTCCTTTTAGAGAGAGAAGCTGCTCGAAACTTTGAGGATTTTCAAAATGAGCAGCAAAAATTGTTTTTTCTAATCTCTTCAAATCGAATTTTTCTCTCTCTACTGGATGATGATGAAATTCAACATTCCTTAATTCTATCTCACAAAAACCAGCTAGCCTTTTTTGTTTCATTAATTTATTTGAATAATTAAAAACGTAATAATTCGGCCATGGCTTTCTTATTACGTTAA
>JASEJS010000057.1 GCA_030016765.1 Patescibacteria group bacterium | reverse complement strand
TTAAACTCCCGGAAATTGGAAAAAAACCTTTCCGGGCAGTTTTCATTCGCGCTCCCGTCATAGGAAAGGTTTGGGGAATGACCAAAGTCTGGGCAAAGTATAAAGGAGAAATAGTTGGAGCAAAAAAGGGAAATATTCTGGCCCTAACCTTTCATCCCGAACTGACTTCTGATTCCAGAGTTCATGAATATTTCTTAAAAAGATGTCAAGGAAACTAAGAGATTGACTTCTTTGGGATTAATTTCTAAGACTCCTTTTTTAATTTCGAAAATTTTTTCTTCTCCCTCTTTTCTTAATATCAAATTTCCTTTTTTTAAAAATGTAATTAAGGGAGTGTGATGGGCTAAAATTGTCAATCTCCCCATTATTCCAGGGACAGTCAAAGAATCGACTTCGCCCTGATAAACCACTTTTTCTAAAGAAAGAATATTAACCAACATAATAAATTTGACATTTGACATTCATATTCTTCCCCGCATATAAAATTCTTCCTCTCTTTTGGAATCTAATTGGCCAGAGATAATTTTTTTGAAGTCCTCAATTGTTTCTTTTAAAGACACATATTCTCCTTTTCTTCCCGTAAAGACCTCAGCCACATGAAAGGGTTGCGATAAAAATCTTTGAATTTTTCTTGCCCTTTGAACCAAAATCTTATCTTCCTCTGACAACTCCTCAATTCCCAAGATTGAAATGATGTCTCTTAAATCCCGATATCTTTTTAAAATTCTTTTAACTTCCTGGGCAACAGAATAATGTTCTTTTCCCACAATTTTCGGGTCTAAAATTTTTGAATCACTCTCTAAGGGATCAACCGCCGGGTAAATTCCCAAATCAGCAATCTCTCTTGACAAAACAATTGAAGAATCCAAATGACCAAAAACCGAAACTACTCCCGGATCGGTTAAGTCATCAGCTGGCACATAGACGGCCTGAATAGAGGTAATTGAACCTGAATCAGTGGAAGTAATTCTTTCTTGAAGCAAGGCCATTTCTTCAAAAAGGGTTGGTTGATACCCAGTCTGAGAGGGTATTCTTCCCAAAAGAGCCGAAACCTCACAACCGGCTAAAACATATCTGAATATATTATCAGCAAAAAACAAAACATCTTTTTTCTCAACATCACGAAAATATTCAGCAATGGTTAAGCCAGAAAAGCCAATCCTAAATCTTACCCCTGGCGGTTCATTCATCTGACCAAAAATGAGGGTGCAACTTTTCAAAACTCCTGACTTTTCCATTTCCAATAAAATGTCATTTCCTTCCCTCGAGCGCTCGCCAATTCCAGTAAAAACTGAATAGCCCTTGTGGACCTCAGCCACATTTCTAATCAGTTCTTGAATTAAAACTGTTTTTCCTACTCCTGCCCCGCCAAATAAACCAGCCTTTCCTCCTTTTGGAATGGGAGCTAATAAATCAATTGCTTTCAGTCCGGTTTCCAAAATCTCTACTTTTGTTTTTTGTTCAGTCAATTTTGGGGCTTTTCTATAGATAGGCCAAAATTCCTTTGCTCTAAGCTCTCCTTTTCCATCAGTGGGATTTCCCAAAATATTCAAAACTCTTCCCAATGTTTCAGGTCCCACTGGAACCTTGATGGGGGAACCGGTATCGAAAACCCTATCTCCTCTTTTTAAACCTTCAGTTGGCCCCATCGCTAGACATCTGACTTTTCCTTCTCCTAAATTCTGTTCTACTTCCAAAACCAAATTGTTTTTTTCTACTACTAAAGCCCTAAAAATCTCAGGAGTTTTCTCTTCAAATTTGACATCAACTACTGGTCCCAAAATTTGCGATATCTCAGCCATAATTTTGAAAATTGTCCCGACTCCGTCGAGGATTCCGATGTGAGTCGGAAAAAATTGAAAATTTATTTCGTGGCTTCTTTAGCGGTTGTGATTTCACAAACCTCGGCGGTAATCTGAAACTGCCGGGCCTTGTGATATTTTAGGATCAAATCCTTAACAATCTCTTTAGCATTATCCATTGCCCTTTTCATTGCCATCATCCGGCTGGCTTCTTCTGAGGCTAAGGCTTCTAAAATGGCATGATAAATTTCAAATTCCATTAATTCCGAAACTAATTTATCTAAAATTTCTTTGGCTGAAGGTTCAAAGATATAATCAGGGCTTTTTTCAATCAAAGTAATACCAGCAATTTTTTTTAACATCTCATCTAAGTTTTTTTCTTCCAAGGGCAGAACTTGAATCTTTCTGGGTAATTGATAAAAAGGGGTGAAATAATGGGTACAATAAAAATAGATTTTTTGATACTCATTTTTTTGATAATCTTGAAATAACCTCTCAGTCAAATCCCTTACCTTTTCAAATTTCTGATATTCTTTTTGGTCCAAAATCTCTTCCTTTAATTGATAGCCTGCTTTTTTAAAGAAGTTTACTGCTTTTTTGCCAATGGCAATAATTTCCACTTTTCCCTCTTTTTCCAATTCCTTAATTTCTTTTTCCGCAAGCTTCAAAATGTTTCGGTTGTAAAAGCCACAAAATCCCCGGTCTGAAGCTAAAACCAAAACTAAAATCTTTTTAATTCTTTTGGACTGAAAATAAATTGATTTTATTTTCGAAATTTTTTGGTACTGACTCAATCTCTTTAAAATGGCAATCACTTTTTGGACCAAGGGTCTTGAATTTACTGCCAATTTTACCAATCTCTTCATTCTGACTGCTGAAATCAACTCTAAAGCCTGGGTTAAACCATAAATATTTTGGGTGAGATTGATTTTATTTTTTATCTCCAGCAGTCTCATATTTTTTTGCCACTTCTTGGATGAGCTTATCTAATTCCAATTTGGTTGAGAGGTCCAAATCTCTTTTTTCTCTTATTGAGCTAAAAATTTCTGGTTTTTTATTGGCAATAGTTTCATCTAAATCCATTTCAAAATTTTTTATATCTTCAATTTTCAGTTTGTCTAAAAATCCTTCAACCGCAGCATAAATGCTGACTACTTCTTTTTCCAGGCTCAAGGGAGATAGTTTTTCTTGTTTCAAAATTTCTCGAATTCTTTTTCCCCTTTCTAATCTCTTTCTTGTTTCTGGATCAACTTCTTCAATAAATTCCAAAAAACGTTCCAGTTCTAAAAATTGAGCCAATTCCAATTTTAAGGTAGCTGAAATCCCTTTCATTGCCTTGGTCTGGGCAGCTGAACCGACTCGGGAAACCGATAATCCAATATTTACTTCTGGCTTTTGACCCTTGAGATATAATGAAGAATCAAAATAAATTTGACCATCACAAATAGAAATGACATTGGTTGGAATATAACCGGTAATATCTCCAGCCTGGGTTTCAATAATAGGAATGGCAGTCAAAGAACCACCCCCTTTTTCTTTATTTAATTTCGCCGCCCTTTCTAACAATCTAGAGTGTAAATAAAAAACATCTCCTGGATAGGCCTCTCTTCCTGGTGGTCTTCTTAAGATTAAGGCAATTTGTCGCCAGGCATAGGCATGCTGGGTTAAATCATCATAAATAATTAGGGCATCCTTGCCCCTTTTCATAAAATATTCAGCCTGAGCACAACCAGCATAAGGAGCCAGATACCAAAAGGAAATGGGTAAGGAAGCTGAGGCGGCAACAATAATCGTATATTCCATTGCCCCGGCTTTTTCTAAAATTTCAATTTTTTTGGCAATTTCTGATTCTTTTTTACCAATGGGAACATAAATACAGATTGGTCTTTTTGGTTCATTTTTTTGATTCAAAATAACAGTTAAGGCATAATCTGATTTTTCAGTTGTTCTATCTCCCAAAAATAATTCCCTTTGACCTCGACCAATGGGAACTAAGGCATCAATCAGTTTTATCCCGGTCTGAAGAGGGAAATTGACTGGTTCTCTTTCTACTACACCAGGTCCTATTCTTTCTAAAGGATAAAATTCTTTAGCTTTAATCTCTCCTTTTCCATCTAAAGGATTTCCTAAAGGGTCAATAACCCTTCCCAAAAGAGATTCTCCTACCCCTACCGAGAGAATTTTTCCTTTCCTTTTGACAATATCTCCCTCTTTAATTTTTGAAAAATCTCCCAAGACGATTGCCCCTACACTTTCTTCTTCCAAATTCAAAACCAGACCCTCTATTCCTGCTCTTTCAAAATTAATGAGTTCAAAATTTCCAACCTTTGATAAACCAGAAATCCTTACCACCCCATCTTTTACCTCCTCTACTTCTCCGATTTCTTCTTTTTCTGGAGTCAGTTCCAATTTCTCAATTTCTTTTTTTAGAATTTCATAGGTTTCCATAAATTTAAAGTTTTTCCCCGGCCCTTTGAATTTTTCTTAGCAGCCCCCTGATAGTGGCATCCATTAGATAATTTTGGTCTTTAGCTAAAAAGCCACCAATAATGCTTTCATCAATTTTAATTTTTATTTCCTTTTCCTTTCCAAAAATTTCTCTTAATC